>JAGOBN010000685.1 GCA_017999235.1 Anaerolineales bacterium
CGGCCATGCCGCGGGCCAACATTTGGCCGGCGGAGTTGTACCCGCAGTACGAAAACCGCGCGGCCGGGCGCTATTTTTTCAGGCGGAAGCCCTTGAGGGCGAAGTAGAGGTTCAGGCGCTGCTGGACGTTGCGGAGATCGCTTTCCGTGATCGCCTCAATTCGTTCCAGCCGGTAGAGCAGGGTGTTGCGGTGGACGTTGAGCACGCCGGCGGCTTCCGCCAGCGCGCCGCCGTGTTCCAGATACGCTTCCAGCGTGTTGACCAGGTCGCTGTGATGATCCTGGTCGTGGGCGGCCAGGGCCTCCACGCGGGCCAGGTAGGGATTGTTGTGCAGGGCTTCGGCGGGGAGCCGGTAGAGCCAATCCAGCACGCCCAGCTCCCAATGACAGGTGACGGTCGCGCCGCGCCCCAGCCGCTGCCCGATCTCGGCCGCGGCCAGCGCTTCGTCGTACGAGCGCCGCAGGAAGGGGTCATCGGTATGAGCCTGGCTGACGCCGATGATCAGCGGGTGCGTCGGCCCGCTGAGCTGTTTGAGCAGGCGCTGCGCCAGGTCCTGGCCCAGGCCGGCGGCGGCGGCCTCGATGACGATGGCCACGCCCTGTTCGCGCGGGGCCACCAGCATCCACTCCACCGCCGCCAGCCGCAGCCAGCGCTGCAGTTGGCCGGCCAGGGCGGCCGGCGTGACGTTGGGCGGGTAAAGCACGAAGAGCAGTTGGTGCGGCCGTTCCAGCTGGTAGCCCATCAGATGCGCCCGTTCCAGCAGCGGACGGTCGAGCGTGGCCTCCGGCCGCAGCAGCTGCGCCAGGAAATCGCCGCGCTGCGCCTGTTGGGCCTCCAGCACCGCCTGCTCTTTCAAGAGCACCAGGGCCGCCACGGTCGCGGCGTGGTCGATGGCCAGCTCGTCCAGCTCGGTCAGGGGCCGGTCGCCGGCCACGATCCACAGATAGCCGTAAATCTCGCCGGCGATGACGATGGGGGCGACGATGCGGTCCATGGTCATGCCCAGCTCCGGGATGGCCGCCACGCGCAGGGGCCGCAGCGTTTGCTGGAGTTCCCCGTATAGGCCGCGTTTCATCAGACGCCGGACCGCGTCGGCCGAGGTGCGCCCCTGACGGATGGCGCGCAGGCGCGATTCGTCCACCGCCCCGTGTTCGGCGTGGGCCAGCACTTCAAACGCGGCGCCGTCCATCAGGATGGAGCGCTCCAAGCTGTGCGCCAGCGTTTCGGCCACCGCCGTCAGATCGCCGCCCTTGAGCACCAACTCGGTCAGCCGGCGGTGGATATCGTTGGCGCGCGCCTGCAGGGCGGCCTGCTCGCTGATGATCTCAACGTACAGCCGCTCGGTGATGTCGATGAACTGGGTTTCCGGCGGCACCTGGATGACCGGCAGGTTGTGCTCATCCGCGGCCGCACGGATGACGGCCGGCACGGACTCAAAATACCAGCCGATGGAGAACACCAGGCCCACCAGGCCGTTCTGCACGAGTGTGGGGATCAGCGCCGCCTGGCGCTCGGGGCTGTCTTTCAGACCGTAGCCGGCGGTCAGCAGCAGCGCGCCCTGGCCCCAGACGTAGGTGGCGTCCGGGATGTCCACGGTGTGGACGCGGCGCACCTCACGGTCCAGGCCGCCCTTGCCGGCCACGACCCGCGCGCGGTTAAAGCAGGGCAGTTTGAGTGCTTGACGCAGGGTGAGCATAAATGGGGGCGCGGCGCGCTTAAGCGGGCGCCAGCAAATCCACCAGGGCGCGCGCGTCGGGCAGGTCCGGAGAGTGCCAGGCCGCCGTCTCCAGCGCGGCGGCGCGTTCAGCGGTCAGCCGCGGGCGCGCCAGCCACCGGAACTTCTCCAGCAATTGGGCGTCGTCGGGCGGGGCGGAGACATCCCAGCGCGGGCGGACCTCGCCGGAATCAAGCACGGCGCCGGCGGTGGTTTCGATGACCACCCGCGCCAGCCGTTCGCCCGGGAAGCGGGCGCTGTAGGCCGGGTCTTCCACCAATTCCAGCGCGTCGGCCAGCTGCAGCACGCGCGGATCCTGCAAGGCCGCGCCGCTGACCTGGTCTGGCCCGAGCTGGCCGTGCAGCAGGGCCGCCGCCACCGGATACGGCAGGCTGTACTGGGCCTCTTCGGTGTTGGCCGGCCGGCGTGTATCCAGGCAGACGGCCTCATGAAAGGTATGGACGCGGATGCGGCGGATATCGTCCAGCGTCAAGCCGTATTGGCGCTGCAAGTTGAGCGCGCCATTCACCGGAGCCTGCGCCCAATAGCAGACCGCGTAGGGCTTAAAGTATTGGCCGGGGCTGTGCCAGGTCTGGCCCAGGTCCGCCCACAGGCGCGCCACCTCCGGCGCTTCGACGGTGAGTGCCGGCGCGCCCGTGAAGCCGGCGTGGGCCAGTTGGCCGGCGCTCACGCCGGCCAGCGCCCCCCAGCCGGAGCCGTCCTTCAGCATGGTGGGGTGATCGATGCAGCGCATCATCTGCGA
This sequence comes from Anaerolineales bacterium, assembly GCA_017999235.1. The sequence goes on from JAGOBN010000685.1 coordinate 2,478, forward strand.
GCGCGGGCCGTGGTATTCGGCGATGCCCAGCGCGTGGCGGGTGGCCTCGCGGCTGGAGCCGAGCCAGCGCGCCACGATGGCCGCGCAGCCGAGCGCGTTCCAGGCGCCCGAGGTGTGATAGTCACAGACGGTGGCATGCAGAGCCAGGCCGGCCCGCAGGGCCACCTCGTACGCCGCCGCGAGCGTGGTCAGCAATTCTCGTCCGCTGGGCGGCGCCGGCCGCAAGGGCAGGGCCGCCAACAGGGCCGGCACCAGCGCGGCGCCGGCGTGGCCTTTGGTGGGTTTGTAGCCGTCGTGGATGTCGAGCGCGTCCACGGTCATGCCGTTGGCCAGGGCGGCCCCGGCCGGTGAGACCTCGCGCCCATCCACCCACAGCCGCGCGCCCCGGCCGCCGTAGGCCTGGGCCGCAAAGTCAAACACGATGCGGGACAGCGCGGTGCCGCGCCCGCCCAGGCCGGCGCCCAGCGTGTCCAGCAGG
>JAGOBN010000686.1 GCA_017999235.1 Anaerolineales bacterium
GATAATACTGAACGGCCGCAACCGTGAAGCCCGGCAGTGGCTCGGTCGCCAGCGGGTCACCATCGCTGAGCTGCACTTCCAGTTTGGCGGCGGTCGCGCCTTCGTCCAAAAAGACCACGCCGCCAACTCCCAGCTTCTGGCCGGGGAGCATCAGCTCCAGATAGCCGGAGTCGGTCTCCAGCACGGTGCCGTCCGCATTGTAAAAAGCCACTTGGAATTGCGAGCTTTCGATGGCCAGTCCGGGATTGGGGTTGGTGACGATGAAGGCATACCCCACCTGGCGGCCATCTTGGCCAAAGCCTTGCGCCGCGAGCTGCAGGGCCTGGGGCTCAGGCGTCGGTGACGGCGGCACGTCCGTGGCCGCTTCGGTGGCGGGCGGTTGGGCTTCGAGCGGCGCCGCCGGCGCCGGGGTGTTCTCGGCGGCCGGCTGAACCTCCGCCGCGGTCGGCGTGGCGGCCGCCTCGGCGAGTTGCTCAGTGGTTGAACTTCCACAGGCCAACGAAGACGTCAGCAGTGATATGAGAACCGCAACTGGAGCCAGTAAACGGAACAGTTTCGAGTTAAGCATGCTTCCTCCCCATCAATAGGCTGGTGATTATCGGGCTGTGCCGACATCAGTCAGAGTAACAAACAGGAGTGCACCCAGTGTTCACTGGCCAAAATATATGCGGCGGCCATCAGCGACTGGCCGGCAGGCATAGAACAGGCGAGCGATCGCATTCAGGCCCGGTGATAGGCGGGGAGGGCCGGCCGGGAAACTGTAGGGTTGGCTTCCAACAGGAAGCTAGCGCTATGGGGTAACGGGGCGCACAGTGGGGAAGCAGGCCACCAGCGGCCTTTACACTGGACTTGCCAAGGCGGCCAGGGCCTGCGCGCCTGGCAGGGCCTCCTGCTCCAGTTTCTGATCCGCCTGCAGCAGCTCAGCAATCAACGGCTCACAATCCGCCAGAAGCGGATCGGAGCGCAGGCCTTCCAAAGCGGTCCGCTCAGCTTGAACCAAAGGCAGAGCGCGCGCCAGATTGGCTGCCAGCGTCGCCGCGTCCATCAAAATCGGCCGGACCGCCCCCACCTGCTGGCGCAGATGGCGCAAGATGCGCAGCCCGCCCACGTCCAAATCCCCCCAATGGTGCAGGGTCACGTCCGGCCGGAAGATCCGCAGCCGTTGGAGCAGTTGAATAACGGTTGGGCTGGCAAAACCGCCCGAAAAGACGGCCAGCACGGAGGCCGGCCGCAGGCGGCAGAATTCCTCAAACGAGGTCGTGTTCTCAATCGTCACGATGTGGGTCGCGCCACACGCCTCAATCGTTGCCGGCCGCAGGAGCGAGGCCGGCAGGGCCAAGCTCGGCGCAAAAGGCGCGCACCCACACAACTGGCCCTCAACCCGCAGGGTCAAGGCGCCGGCCATTTGAACATATTCGGGTACGCTCTCCAGGTAATGCGCCGCCAGCAAGGCCTTGTCGTCATCGCCCAAAGCTCCCGCGTGCGGGCTGAATTTCCGCAGGACGCGCAGAACATCCCCCCGCAAGTCCGCAAAGCGCTTGCTCTCGCCCAGCGCCCGCACACTGAAAACCCGCTCCAGGGTCGGCTCCTCCAGCCGGGCCAGGCCGTCGAGGGCCGCCAACAGGGCCCGGTTGTATTCTCCATCGTTCAACACCAGCGGCCCCACCGATTTCCGGGCCGCCAGCTGTGCCTGGCAATGCCGCACGAAGGCCGCCTGCCACTCGGCCCGCGGCGCCTGCGCGTCCAATAGGTCCGCTAACTGGGCCTCCGCCTCAACCCGCGGCGTCCGGCGCAGCAGCGCATAGAGCGCCGGCGCCTGGTCCGGCACCAGGTCCAGCCTGTCGATCAAATGCTCCTGCCGCCGGACCCGATGCACGACGATAACGCCCTGGGCCACCAGGGGCTGCAGGCTGGCTTCCACCGCCTGGCGTACCTCGTGATTATCAAAGTAGGCGGCATGCCGCTCAGGGTCCAGAACCACGCGCGTCACCGTCTGACGGTTCGGGCGCTCATGGCGGTCCAGGAGTGTATTCAGCAGGTCACGCGCCAGCGGCGCCAGGGTTGGGGGCATGATGGTTGCGGTAATCGTCCAGTTTCACCAGATCGACCGAATTGTTGACGGCCGTCAGGATTAGGCTGGTGCGCACCTTGGGGGCGATGTATTCACAGCGCTCCAGGGGCGTGGCCGTGACAATCTGCAGGCCAAACTGATGAAACATATCCAGGGTGGCGCCGATATAGTTCTGGTCCATCTTCGAGAAGGCCTCGTCAAAGACGACCATGCGCAGCGTCGGCCGCTGCGTCCGCTCCTGAACTTTATACAACTCCAGGAACGACGCCGCAATCGTCAGATAAAACGGCGCCTGGGTCTCGCCGCCGGAACGCTGGTGGATGATCTTGCTCAGCCGGTCCTGGGTCCCTGTCCGGGTATCCGTCACCAGGATGTCATAGGTCAAATAGCGGCGATAATCCAGCAAACGGTCATACTCCTGATGGCGCGGATCATCGGGGCCGGCCGGGGGATGCGTCACGATCTCGAAGAAGCGCTCAAAGACCGCCTGGTTCTGCTGGTAGAACAGGCTCCCCTGCAGCGGCTGATCGCCCAGGTCGGCCGAGCTCATGATCAGGTCGTAGAACTCCCGCTGTTCGCCGCTGATATCCCAGTTGAAGTGATATTTCTCAAACCGGAACGGCGGCAAATGGTCCATCTGCGTATTGAGCAGGCGCAGCCGCAGCCGGGCGTCCGCGATGCTGTCGCGCAGCGAGTGCAGGACGTGCTCGCGCAGTTCGCGGTCCGCCTCCTGCTCGGCCTCCGCGATCTTGTCCCGGTAGGCCGGCAGGTCAGTCGCCTCCAGCCGCCGGCGCTCCTCGGCGTAGGCCGGTTCCGCGTAGTCCTCAAAGTTGCCGGCGAAGTTATCGGCGGTGTTATACAGGCTGGCCAGCCGGGTGTATTC
>JAGOBN010000687.1 GCA_017999235.1 Anaerolineales bacterium
GAACCCGGCCAATTCAACGGCTCCGCCGTTGAATTGGCCCAGCATCTTGCGCGGCTCGAGCTCCACTTTTTCCTCTTCGCCGCCGATGTACGGCACCACGTTATCCACCGCGTCCAGCGAGGCCACGCCCGGGTAGCCGGCGCCGGAGAGCGCCTGCAGGGAAACGATAAAGCCGCGCCGCAGCTGGTAGGCGTCGTGCAGGGCGCGCAGGGCGATGGTCAGCCCGGTGCTGGTGCAGTTGGGGTTGGTGACGATGAAGCCCGGCCAGCCGCGCTCGCGGCGCTGGCGCTCGATCAGGCCGGTGTGGTCGGGGTTGACCTCCGGGATCAGCAGCGGCACATCCGCCCACATCCGGTGCGAGGAGGCGTTGGAGCACACGGCGTAGCCGGCCGCGGCCAGCGCCGGCTCGGCCGTGCGGGCAATCTCGGCCGGCAGCGCCGAAAACGCCAATTGCGCGTCAAAGCCGGGTTCGGTGGGCAGGACGCGCAGACCGCGCGCATACTCCGGCACCGAGCCGGCCAGCACCCAGCGCACGCCCTCGCCGTACAGCCCGCCGACGGTGCGGTCCGAGCCGGTGAGCGCGGTCACTTCAAACCAGGGATGATGCTCCAGAAGCTGCACGAACCGCTGGCCGACGGCGCCGGTGGCGCCCAGAATGGCGACTTTGATTTTGGACATGGTGATCTAACTCTTGATGAAAAGACTGTGTCTGAAATAAAGAGCCTCGGCCGCGAATGTCACGCATGGACACCGATGGAGGGGCTCAATTTGGTGAAATTCGCGCCATGCGTGGTGACTGAGCCTGACCAGCCGCTATTTCCGATCAAGTCTCAAGCTTCAAGCGATCAGGGCGTGAATGGCGCGCACGGCATCATCCGCCTGAGCCGCGTCCACCCCCAGGCTGATGCTGCACTCGGACGAGCCCTGGGCGATGACCACCACGTTGACGCCGGCGGCGCCCAGAGCGCCGAAGACGCGGCCGGCGATGCCGGGGGTGTGGCGCATGCCGGCGCCCACCACGGTGACGATGGCGCACTCCGGCGAGGCGGTGATGGTGTCCACATCGCCGCGCGCGAACTCCAGCCGGAACTCTTCTTCCAGCGTCTGCTGCACCGTCTCCGCCGCCGCGCGCGGCACCACAAAGCAGATGCTCTGCTCGGACGAAGCCTGGGTGATCAGCGAAATGCTGGTGTGCGTGCGCGCCACGGCCGCAAAGGTGCGGGCCGCGATGCCGGGAATGCCCATCATGCCGCGCCCTTCCAGGGTCATGATGCACTGTCCGCGGAACGCCGTCACCGCCCGGACGCTGCCGGAGATGGGGCCGCTGTCCGGCACAATCCGGGTGCCGGCCGTCTCCGGCTGGAAGGTGTTCTTCACCCACAGGGCGATGCCGCGCTCCACCACTGGGCGGATGGTCTTGGGATGCAGCACCTTGGCGCCGTAATAGGCCAGCTCCGAGATCTCCCGGAACGTCATCTCCGGCAGGGTGCGCGCCGTCTTCACCACGCGCGGGTCGGCCGTCATCACGCCGTCCACGTCGGTCCAGATCCAGACCTCGCGCGCGTCCAGGGCCACGCCAAAGATGGCGCCGGAGTAATCGCTGCCGCCGCGCCCCAGGGTGGTGACTACGCCGGCGCGCGTGGCGCCCACAAAACCGGTAATGACCGGCACCACCCCGCGGTCCAGCAGGGGCGCCACCACGGCCGCCGCGCGGGCGCGGGTGGCCTCCATGTCCGGGGTGGCGGATTGGTAGGCCGCGTCAGTGACCACCACCTCAGCCGCGTCCACGGCCTCGGCCGGCAGGCCGGCCTGCGTCAGCGCGGCGGCCACCAGCGGCGCGCTCATGCGCTCGCCCAGCGACGCGATGGCGTCCAGCGCGCGCGGAGAGGCCTCGCCCAGCACGCCAATGGCGTGGCACAACGCCACAAATTCATCCAAGTGCGCGGCGATCCGGGCGCGCACCTCGCCGGCTTCGGGGGCCAGTTCGGCCAGCGCCAGCCGGTGTTTCTCGCGCACCTTGTCGGCGGTGGCCGGCGCCAAGTGCGCGTCCCCGCGCTCGGCCGCGTGGGCGGCGTGCAGCAGGGCATCCGTGACCCCGCTCATGGCCGAGACCACCACCGCCACCCGCGGCCAGCGCGCGCGCGCGGCCTGGGTGATGGCGATCAACTGCCGCAGGGCCGCCGCGCCGCCCACGGACGTGCCGCCGAACTTCATCACCAACGTCTCAGCCATGGCTCACTCCAGAAATAAAAAGCGCGGAGCCGTCTCGCTCCGCGCCAGGGGGTGCGCTGGGTCAAAGCGCTCACCACCACGCTAAAGCGACGGCCTCTCGGCGAGAGGTCGTAGTCCGCATGGTAGTCAGGGTGCTCAGCTTGCTGTGCATAGCGGCGACAAAGTAACACAATTCGACGGCGGCTGTCAATCAACAAATTTCAGCGCCGGCGCTTGGGCGTTTAGCGTTCCTTGCGGGTTGGTGCCGGGCGAAGCATGCGCCGGATTTTGAGCGCCAGGTGGACGGCCAGGCGCGTATCCGGGTTATTCATGTCAATCCCGGCCAATTGGCCGATGCGCTCCATCCGGTAAAGGAGCGAGTTGCGGTGGATAAAGAGCTTTTCGGCCGTCTGGCTGAGGTTGCCCAGCCGGTCACAGAAGGCTTCCAGCGTCTCCAGCAGATCGCCGCTGCCCTCATAATCCATCAGCGGGCCCAGCACTTCGCGGCAGAAGGACTCCAGCTCCGGGCTGCCCTCCAACTGAAACAACAGCCGATAGACCGAGAGATCGCCAAAGAACAGGGGCGCCGCCTCATGCAGACGCGCGGCCATCGACAACGCCTGCACGGCCTCCCGGTACGAATCCTTCCAATCCGCCAGCTCGCCGGCCGGCCGGCCCAGACCGCTGTAGGTGGGCTGCTGCGGGTATTCCTCGGCGGCGGCGCGGTGGATGGCGGCC
>JAGOBN010000688.1 GCA_017999235.1 Anaerolineales bacterium
CGCCAGCGCCGCCGCTAACGGCGCCGCCATCTCCGTCGCCACCAACGGCAAGGGGGTGGGCGTTGGCGGCGCGGCGGGCGCCGGCGCACAGGCCGCCAGCCCCCCCGCCAACACCAGCCCCAGCCACCGCCGCGCGCGGCTCATGCCCGCCAGACCAGCACCGCCAGGAACACCGCGCCCGCGATCAGGCGATACCAGACAAACACGTCCATCGATTTTTTGGCCAGATATCCCAGCAGCCAATGGATGCACGCGAAGCCGACCACGGCCGCCGCCAGGGTCCCCAGCAGCAGAGGCGGCACAACGGAACTGAGATTGGGCAGATCCGCCAGGTCGCGCAGGGCCAGGACGCCGGCCCCCGTCAACGCCGGGATGGAGGCCAGGAAGCTGAAGCGCGCCGCCGCCGGGCGCTCCAAGCCGATAGCCAAGCCGCCGGTGATGGTGGCCCCGGAGCGCGAGACCCCCGGCAGCAAAGCCACCGCTTGCGCCGCGCCGATCAGCAGCGCGTCCCGCCAGGTGAGCGTCTCCAGGGTGCGATTGCGGCGGCCGATCCGCTCGGCCGCGTAGATCAGGGCCGAGAACACGATCAGGACGCCGATCACCACATAAGGCTGACCGTGGACCTGCTCGATCAAGTCTTTGAACACCAGGGCGGCGGCCACGGCCGGCAAGGTGGCGACCACGATCAGCCAGCCCAGCCGCGCTTCGGCGGACGCGAACAGCCGGCCGGCCAGCAGACCCGTGACCACGGCCCGGGCGATGGCCCACAGGTCGCGCCAGAAATAGACGATCACGGCCAGCAGCGTCCCCCATTGCAGCAGGATATCGAAGGCAAACAGCGCCTGGGCAAACTCAAGGGTCAGCGTCCAGCCGAAGATGTACGGCGTCAAGATCAGGTGGGCGGTGGAGGAAACCGGCAAAAACTCAGTCAAGCCTTGCACGAGACCCAGCAGCAGCGATTGTAGGAGGTCCATAGATGAGTTCAGTTCGTCAGGGGCGCCGGCCCGGCCGCGCCTACCGGAACGTAGCGGGCTAGAAAATCGGCGGCGTACTCTTCAAACGTTCCCGCCAGGATGGCGGCGCGCATCTCGCGCATCAGCGTGAGCAGCAGGTGGAGATTGTGGATCGTCAACAAGCTGGCGCCCAGGATTTCTTTGGCCGCCAACAGATGCCGCACATAGGCGCGCGAGAACTGCTGACAGCAATAGCACGCGCAGCCGGCCTCCACCGGGCCGGGATCACGCTTGTAGACGGCGTTGTTCATATTCAGCCGGCCGGCGCGCGTCAGCGCCGCGCCGTTGCGGGCCAAGCGCGTGGGCAGGACACAATCAAAAATATCGACGCCGCGCCGCACGCCATTGACCAAATCCTCCGGCGAGCCGACGCCCATCAGGTAGCGCGGCTTGCCGGCCGGCAGCCGCGGCGTCACCGCCTCCAGCGTGGCATGCATTTCGGCTTTGCTCTCGCCCACCGCCAGCCCGCCGATGGCGTAGCCCGGAAAATCCAGCGCGGTGAGAAAGCGCGCCGATTCGGCGCGCAGGTCCGGAAAGATCCCGCCCTGCACGATGCCAAACAGCGCCTGATCGGCGCGCGTTTTGGCGCGCTGGCAGCGCTCCGCCCAGGCGTGCGTGCGCCGCAGAGCCTGCTCATTGTAGGCGCGGTCCAGGGGCGGCGGACACTCATCGAAGGCCATGATGATGTCCGCGCCCAGCGCCTCTTGAATCGCCACGGATTTCTCCGGCGTGAAGCGGTGCGCCGAGCCGTCCAGGTGGCTCTTGAAGGTCACGCCGTCGTCATCCACTTTGCGGATTTTGGACAGCGAGAACACCTGAAAACCGCCCGAATCCGTGAGCAGCGGCCCCGGCCACCGCATGAAGGCATGCAGGCCGCCCAGCTCCCGCACCAGGGCTTCGCCGGGACGCAGATACAAATGATAGGTGTTGCTCAGCACCAGGCTGGCGCCCAGCGTGTGCAGCTGCGCCGGGGTGAGCGCCTTGACAGTGGCCTGCGTCCCCACCGGCGCGAACACGGGGGTGGGCAAAGCGCCGTGCGGCGTATGGAAGACGCCGGCGCGCGCGCGGCCCTCCGTGGCGAGCAGTTCGAATTCAAACATGGTCACAACCGCCGGCCGTGGTCAATGAATATTCCAGAAGAGCGCCAGCCCCGCCAAAAAGACCGCCAGCAGGATCAGCGCCAGCGGCAAACCGACGCGCGCGTAATCCCCAAATTTGTAGCCGCCCGGCCCCATCACCAGCATGTTGGCCGAATGGCTGATGGGCGTGAGGAAGGCCATCGAACATCCCAGCGCCACCGCCATCCCCAGGCCGCGCGGATCCGCCTGGAGATGCTGGGCGGCGGCGATGGCGATGGGCGCCAGCACCACCGGCGTCACCTGGCCGCTCAACACTTGCGTGAGCAGGGTGGCGATCACAAACAGGCCGCCGGCCACGGCCAGCGGCCCCCACTGGCCCAGCCCGGCGACCATCACCTGGCCTACCAGCGCGGCCGCGCCCGTGCTGGCCATGGCGGCCCCCAGCGGCAGCATGCCGGCGATGAGAAAAACGGATTTCCACTCAATGGCTTCGTAGGCCTCATCCATCGTCAGGCAATTAAACAACACCATCAAGCCAGCCGCCGCAAACGCGGCCTCGGCAATCGGCAGCACGTTCAGCGCCGGCAGGGTCACGGCGGCCACGGTCAGGCCGATGGCGGTCCAGGCCCGGCGCCCCAGGCCGGCTGCCTCGCCCAAGTCCTCTTCCAGCACCAGAAAATTGGGGTTCTTGCGCAGCTGCTGGATGCCCGGCCGCGGCCCCTGGACCAGCAGGGCGTCGCCAAAGCGCAGCGGGATCTCGGCCAGCGCGTCGCGCAGGGTGTTGCCCTCCCGCCAGATGGCCAGCACCGTCAAATTGTAGCGGTCGCGGAATTGGATCTCGCGCAGGGTCTTGCCG
>JAGOBN010000689.1 GCA_017999235.1 Anaerolineales bacterium
TGCTCGCCGAACGCGGCCGCCAGCACCTGCTCCTCCCGGGCCGCCCGGCGCAGCAGGCCCACCGGCAGCAGCAGCAAGGCCGCCGCCGTCCAGGTCTGGTAGAGCAGCACCGCGCCCACCGCCGCTAACGCGATCCCGGCATACATGGGGTGCCGCACGCGGGCATACGGGCCGCGCCGGATGAGGACGTGGTCGGCGAACACCTGCGCGCCCAGCCCCGTGGACACAAAGTACATGCGGCCCAACACCAGCCGCCCCCACGCCACCAGCCCCAGCCCGGGAAAAAACAGCAGACTGCCCACAATCAAGGCCGCCGCCCGCCCGGCGGCCGGCCAGGGTATGGGGCGCCACAGCCAGCCGCAGATCCCAAAAAACGCCCCCGCCGCCGCGAAATAGAAGACCGGTGAGCGCAGCCAGCCGGGGAACCGGCCCGCGGTGGCGCCGGCCGGACGCTGTAGGCCGCGCCAAATCCCATAAAACAGACTACCCAACGTCACGGCCGTTAACAGGCCCCCGGCCCACCGGACGCCGGTTTCCCAATAGATCAAAGGCATGGCGCCCTCCTCCGGCGGCCGGCCTAACCAGCCGCCTCACTCTACGCTGACAGCGGGCGGGCTTGGCCAACCGTGCGGGCCTCGTCACTGACCATCCGTGCGCTTTCCCCGGCTGGTTAAAGTATAAGGCGGTGCGGGCCAAGCGGGCTGGCCGCGGGTGGAACTTTTAGGCGCCGAGGCGGGTGACACCCGTTCGGGTAGTGAGCGCGGTCAGTCAGCAGGTTGCCTGAAAAATTACTCTCGACTCTCTCAGGCACGCCGCGGATGAACTCGATATAATCAAAAACATCCTATATATGACGAAAGGTCCCTTCATGTCCACGCTGCGCGACTTTCTGGAAATCCCCTACGATCAACTGGAAGAGCTCAACCTGCAGATCAAGGCCGAGCGCCTGGCGCGCACGCCCGCCGATGAAGTGCGCGAGCGCCGCATGCGCGCCCTGTCGGACGAGAAACGCATCAAAGCCGTCACGGTGTGCTTCACGGATCTGGAAGGCCGGCTGCACATGCTGGACTACGACAAGAAGTTTCTGTTGAAGTCGGCGGACAACCTGACCTTTGACGGCTCGTCCATCCGCGGCTTCTCGCAGCAGGCGGAATCCGATCTGCGCCTGGCCATCGATTGGGCCGCCACCTATTGGCTGCCGGCCGACTTGTTTGGCCCGGGCAAGGTGCTGGTCTTTGGCGATGTGCTGGAGCGGGATGGCAGCCCCTACACCGCTGACCTGCGCGCGCGCCTGAAGGCCTACACCGCCGGGCTGTTCGCCAAGGACGGCACCGTCTGTCACGCCTCCAACGAAATTGAAGGCTTCTTGTTCAAGGGCCGCCACGCCGAGCAAGGCTACCGCGAGGTGGACCGCTTTGAGTTTGTCAGCACCTCCGGGTACTACCACTCGCTGCCCGGCGATCCGCTGCGCACTTTCATCGACACCGCCGCCGAGGCCCAGCGGGCGATGGGCTTCGCCAACGAGAAAGACCACCCCGAGGTGGCGCCCTCGCAGTTCGAGATGAACTACTCGTACACCGAGGCCAGCATCGCCGCCGACCAGGTGCTGCTCTACAAGCTCATCTGCCGGCAGGTGGCGCACCGCCTGGATATGACGGCCAGCTTCCTGCCGAAACCCGTCACCGGCGTGAACGGCAACGGCATGCACACCAACCTATCGGTGGCGCGCCAAGGCGTCAACCTGTTCTACGACGCCCAGGGGCGCGAGGGCTTGTCCGCGCTGGGCTGGAGCTTTGTGGACCGCATCCTCACCAACGCCCTGGATATCTGCTTGGCCCTCAACGCCAGCGTCAACGCCTACCGCCGGCTGGACCCGCATTACGAGGCCCCGAACCAGATCAAGGCCTCGCCCATCGACCGCGGCTCCATGGTCCGCATCCCGCTGGGCAATGAAAAATCCACCCGCATCGAAGTCCGCTCCATCGCGCCGGACGCCAATCCGTATCTGGCGCTGTACCTGATGCTCAAGACCGGCCTGGAAGGCCCGCTGGCGCCCGCGACCGGCGAGATCCGCACCCTGCCCGATAACATCTATGACGCCATCCGGCCGTTCCAGGCCAGCGCCTTTGTGGCCGGCGCCCTGGGCGCGGACGTGCAGACGAAGTACGCGGAACTCAAGGAAGCGTCCGCCGACCGCTGCCCGCGCAAACTCGGCAGCTTGATCAAACGCTCCGAGGTGCAGTTCCACCACGAAGTGACCAACCAGTATCTGTGGAACATCTTCTAACCCGCGCCTGACTCTCCCGGGACGCTAAACGGCGCGCCGTTCCCGCAATCGGGAAGGCGCGCCGTTTTTTTGAGCCGGGCCGGCCCCGGCCCAGCCTCGGTTACTCCCGATATAAAGTTTCGTCGGCGCCCGTCACCCAGATATACACCGGCCCCAGGTCTTCCATGCGGGCGTAATTCCGCACGCGCTCGATGAACGACGCGCTCAACGGCGTATCGCGGGCCATCAGCAGCCGGCCTTTGGCGGTCTGCAAATCGCGCGCCAGGACCATTTTGGGCCGCACGAGGCTCAAGGCGATGCGGACCTCGCGGGTCTGGGTCTGCTCGCGGCTGAGGTGCTGCAGGTAAGCGGCCAGGGCCAGCACCACTTGGGGATCGAAGTGGAAGGTGGCCTGCCGCGCCAGCTCATCCAGGGCGCTGGCCGCGGTCCGCTTAACCGTTTCGTCGCGGGCGTACACCAGCCGGTCATAGGCATTAGCCACGGCAATGATGCGCGCCCCCAGGGGGATGGCGGCGCCGGCCAGCTTGTTCGGGTAGCCCAGGCCGTCATAGCGCTCATGGTGGTGGCAGATCATCAGCCCCGCCGTCTGCAGCGCCTCGATGCCGCCCAACAGCACTTGGCCCACCACCGGATGCCGCTGGATCATCGCGCGCTCCGGG
>JAGOBN010000690.1 GCA_017999235.1 Anaerolineales bacterium
CGCGCCTGATCGGCGTGGCCGTAACACACCAGGTCATACTGACCGGATTCCGCCAGCCGGCGCGCAATCTCCGGGTAATGATTCAACGCCACCCGCACCCCGTCCAGGGTCAGTTCGGCCAGCGCGCCGTGCAGGGTCACATTCCCGCGCGCCTGCGCAATCTGGGCCATCAGGCGGATATCGCCTTCATTGTTGCCCCACACGATATGGACGGGTTTGCCGGCCACGCCTTCGGCCAAGTGCTTGACGATAAACGGCGAGCACAGGTCCCCGCAATGACAGACCACATCCGCGGTCGCAATCTGCGGCAGGGCCGCGCGCAGCACCCACAGATGATCATGCGTGTCGGAGAGGATCGCCAAGCGCATCGTCAAGACCTCGCGGAGCAGAAGGGCGCGCTTAAGAGAGGTGGCCGGCGAAATCCGGGAGGCGCGCGGCCAGATGCTCAAGTAGCAGCTGGAAATCGGCGGGCTCTAGCTCCGCCCCCATTTCCCAGCGCAGTTTCTCAACCGCCAAGAAGGCCGGGTCGCGGCCGCCGAGCACGCCGGCCGCCAGCGGCGGCTCCTGCGGGCGGCGCAGCTCATAAAACGCGTAGCGCCCGTTCACGGCCTCCGCCGCGGCCGGCGGCAGAAAGGCGTACACGCAGGCGCCGGCCTCCACCGCGCCGACGGCCTGGATCAGGCGCAGGGCGTAACAGCGATAGCCATTCGGCACCCGGCCGCCGCGCCGCTCGCGCACCTGGAAGCACCAGCGCCAGTAATTGACTTTCTGGGTCAGATCAAAGGTCTGCGCGCCGGCCGGCTCGCGCAGCACTAGGCGCGCGCCCTGCGCCTCCAGACTGCGGCCGCTCGGCCAGCGCGCCTGCAAAACCCGTTCACCCCACCGCCCCAGCGGCTGGGAGGCCAGCAGGCAGACGATCAGCCACGGCAGCCACAGCCAATTCGCGGCCTCGCCCGCCACCCACTGGGCCAGCCCCACGCCGCCGAAGAACAGGCCGGCCGTGACCGCCGCCCACCATACCAGGGACGCCAGGCGCACCCCGGCGTGATAGCGGTCCAGCGGCCAGTGCCGCACGGTCTCGGACACCGTTAGGCCACCGGGAAGGCGGCCGGATTTGCGCCGCCGGCGCGGGCCAAATCCAATACCTCATCCAGCAGCTGCGCGCCGGAGCGGCCGCTCTGGGTCGAAACCGCTTCCGCCAAATCCTTCCGCAGCTCGGGCAGCAGATCGGTGCCGACCACGGCCTGCGTGAACTGGATGGCGCGGACGGCATCCGCGATGGCGAAGCGCGTTTCGCTGCGGTCCAGATCTTCATAGAAAAAAGCGTTGCTGGTGTACATGCGCTGGCGGTGGAATTGCGCCGCCAACAGCGCCGTCAGCCCGCGCGCCTGCTGGATGGTTATGCCCTTGGGGCCGCAGCTTTGGATCAGCTGGGCCTCGCTGAGCTGGCCCAGCCGCACGTGGACGTATTCGTCGCGCAGCCGCCAGGGGTCCACGCCGGCTGCCTGGGCATAGGTCTGGTAGATATCGTCCAAGCGGTCCGCCAGATGGTCAAAGGCGGCGCGCAGCTCGCCGCGCCAGCGCGCTAGCGCGCCGGTGCTGTTCCAGGCCGTGTAATCGCGCACCTTGATCTCTTGCTGCGGCGGGTGGTCCCGCAGATCCCGCGCCAAGCTGGTCACCGTGTAGCCGGCCGCCACCGCCTCGTAATCCAGCAGCCAGCGCAGAAAGTTCTCCTCGCCCGGATAGTGGTACCCGAAGGTCTCGCCTTCCAGCGCCAGCAGCAGCATGCGGCCGTAATGGCGCTTGAGCGGCATGAGCGCGTTGCGCGCCCAGCGCCCCGCCCCGCCCAAGGACCGGACCGCGAAGGCCAGGGTGTTGGACAGGTTGTCATCCCGCAGATAGACGGCGATCTGGCCGCCCTTGGGCAAGCGCACCCAGTATGGGCCAGCGCCTTCCGGCGGTTCCTGCACTTGCGCCTGCCCCAGCACTGTGAATTTGATCCCGTTGTCGGACAGCACTTGCAGCGCGTCCAGGGTGACGCCCAGGTTGGGCAGCCACATCCCCTCCGGCTGGTGTCCAAACCGGTATGCGTGGGTGGCGATGCCCCAGCGCACCAGCAGCTCCTGATCGCGTGGTTTGCACAAGGGCAGGATGGCGTGGTGCGTGGGCTGGGCCAGGGCGTTGCCCACCCCCCACTGCGCGCGATGGCGCCGGTCGGCTTCCACGATGCGCTGATAGGTGGCCGGCGCGTGGGGCTCCAGCCAGCGCATCAGCGCGTTGCCGACGTTGAAGGAGAGCAGATCAAAGTTGCCCAGCTCGGCGTTGGGGGTGTAACACAGCGCCGTCGCCTTCTCGTTGAAGTTCTTGTACGGCTCGGCCCCGGGTTCCTCGCCCAGGTCGTCGTTCTGAAACGGGTTGCCGCGCGGCGATTGGTAGAAGTTGCAGTGCAGGGCAAAAAAATGATCAGGCATACGACACCTTCCCCAGAACAGCTTTCCGAGAATGGGTGATTAACGCCCGTAGATTTCCGTCAGCGCGCCCAGCCGGTCAAGCGTCTCGGGCGTCAACTGGCCGGCGCGCAGGCGCCAGCCCCAATTGCCGGACGCCCGGCCGGGCATGTTCATGCGCGTCTCCCCGCCCAGGTTGAGCACGTCTTGCAGCGGCACCACGGCATAATCGGCGATCGACATCCAGGCCAGCCGGATCAGATCCCAGACGACGTCGTGGCCGTCCCGGCCCAGGTAACGCCGCACAAAATCCCGTTCCTTCTCGGTGCTGGCGGTATACCAGCCCCGGGTGGTGTCGTTGTCGTGCGTGCCGGTGTAGACCACGGTGTTGGCGTTCTCGTAGTTGTGCGGCAAGAAGCGCGCTTCCGGAGCGCCCGCGAACGCGAACTGCAAAATACGCATCCCCGGCAGTTGGAAGCGCAGACGCAGCTCTTCCACG
>JAGOBN010000691.1 GCA_017999235.1 Anaerolineales bacterium
CCCATGGACCCCGCCTAGCGTGCGGAAACGATCAGAGGCCGAGGGAATTATAGTGGCTCGCCGTTAGGGATTAGGAGGCGCGGGGTTAGAGATTGGGATTTGGCCCGTGGTCCTTAACCCGGCTCCCCTATCGGTCATTATCCAGCTTCTGGAAGCGTTTGCGGCCCTGGCCCAATTCCACGCTGCGCTGGTAGGCCGCCCACACCGCGCGCGAGATGGCGGTGCGGAAGCCGGCCTTTTCCAGGTAATACATGGCCTCGGCCGTGGTGCCGCCGGGCGAGGTGACCTGATTACGCAAGCGGGCCACGTGGTTCTGCTGGTGCTCGTAGAAATCCACGGAGCCTTTCACCGTCTGCACCACGAGCTGTTCGGCCACGCGGCGCGAGAAGCCCAAATGGACGCCGGCGTCCACCAGCGCTTCCATGAACAGGAATACGTAGGCCGGCCCGGTGCCCGACAGGGCCGTGGCCATATCGAGCTGATCCTCGTTATCGGCCTCCACCTCCTGGCCGAGCGCACCCAGCAGCGCGCGCGCCTGGGCTTTGTGCGCGTCGTGGACGCCGGGCGCCGCGATCCAGACCGTGATGCCGGCGCCGATCTGGGCCGGCGTGTTGGGCATGGAGCGCACCACGTTGACGTGCGCCAGGCCGGCGGTGATGGTCTCGATCGGGGCGCCGGCCACCACCGAGAGCACCAGCGCGTCCGGCTTGACGCGCCCGCGCAGGGCCGGCATGGCCTTGGGCAGCACCTGGGGCTTGACGGCCAGCACCACCACGTCCGCGCCCTGGACGGCCTGGACGTTATCGGTGGTAGCCGCGATGCCGTAGTGGTCGCGCAGCCCCTGGCCGCGCTCGGCGCGCGGGCCGGCGGCCACCAGGTTCTCGGCCCGCGCGATGCGCTGCTTGAGCAGGCCGGAGATGACGGCTTCGGCCATGGCGCCCGACCCGACAAAAGCGATGCGCGATTCAGTCAGCATAGGGGGTCCTTCCCGGCGCTCACGCGGCCGGGTACAACGCGGGATTGCGAAACGGCACCAAGGCCAGGACGACCGCGTGCTCGTAATAGGCCAGCCGGTCGATGACATCGCCGGTGAGCAGGCCGATGGCGCCATTGCCCTGTTTGGAATTGACCCGGCCGAACACCCGGTCATCGGCCTCGCCCAGCTCCACGCCGGCCCGCACCAGCGCGGCCACCGCCTCGGGCAGAAAGAAGGTGCCGGTGCGGCTTTCGCCGGCCTGCGTCCGGGTCAGCACAACCGCCCAGGCAAAGCACGCCAGCCGGCCGTACAGCTCCTCGCAGCCGCCCTCAATCCCCACCCAGTAATCGGCGGCGGGCGCGGCGGCCCGCGCGGCGGCGGCGCGGTTGCGCGCGCCCTGGCGGGTTTCGGGGTCCGTCATGGGCTGGTGACCCACCCCGGACGGCACGCTGACGCCGCGGGCGGTGAAGGTCTGGGACGGAAACAGCCGCTGGCAGCCGGCCAGCGCGGCCTGAATTTTGACGGGATTGGCGGAGGCGACGACGATGGCCGGCATGACGGACAAACGCTCGGGCGTCAGGCGAAGTACGCCAGAGCCAGGCGCAGGCGGTCTTCCAGCGCGGCGGCGGCGGCATCCTTGGGGATGGATTGCACGGCGGCCTGCGCCTCGACGATGCTGTAGCCGAGCGTCGTCAGGGCCGCCATCACCTCGGTATCCACATCCGCGGCGGCCAAGACGCCGGCCAGGCTGAATTCCCCGCCCAGCTTGTCCTTGAGCGTGAAGACTATCTTTTCGGCCGTTTTCTTGCCGACGCCGCGCACGCGGCTGAAGACATCCGGCTGCTCGTTAATGACGGCGCGCCGGATCAGATCCGGCGAGAGCGAGGCCAGCACCCCCAGCGCCACCTTCGGACCCACGCCCTGCACCGTCAGCAGCAGCTCAAACAGCGCGCGCTGTTCCTCGCCGCTGAACCCGTACAGGGTCAAGGCGTCCTCGCGCACAATCAGGTGCGTGTGCAGGAAGAGCGCGTGGCCCACCTGCAGGCCGTCCAGGACGGAGGTGGGCACCCACACCTTAAACCCCACGCCGGCCACTTCGACCACACAGATGTCGGGGGGATGGAGGGCGAGCAGCGTGCCGCGCAGACTGGAGATCATGGTGGGTTAGGGGGTCAGGTTTGGAGGGGCGATGTGGGAGGCCAGAGGCGGTTACCCCGTCAGGGCTTTGAGCTTCATCGAATGCAGGTGGCAGATGGCGACGGCCAGGGCATCGGCGGCGTCATCCGGGCGCGGGATATCCGCCAGGTTCAAGATCGCGCGCACCATCTGCTGCACCTGCGGCTTATCGGCGCCGCCGTAGCCGGCCACCGCCAGCTTGACGTCCTTGGGCGTGTACTCGCCCACCGGCACGCCGGCCTCGGCCAGCGCCAGCAGCGCCACGCCGCGCGCCTGCCCCACGGCCAGCGCGGTGGTGACATTGCGGGAAAAAAACAGCTTCTCCACCGCGGCCGTATCCGGGCGATGGAGAAGCAGCAATTGTGTCAGCGCGTGAAAGATGGTGCGCAGGCGTTCCGGCATGGGCGCGCCGGCCGGCGTCAGCACCACCCCGTACGTCACCAGCGCCGGCCCATCCACGTCGTCCCGGAGGAGGCCGTAGCCGGTGGTGGCGGTGCCGGGGTCAATGCCTAGGACGACCATAGGCGCTGGGCGCCTCAAGCTTCCATCAACGCCAGGGCCGCGTCCGTGAATTCGACATTGGTGTAGACGCTCTGGACATCATCCAGCTCTTCCAGGCCCTCCACCAGCTTCATCACCGTGACCGTGGACTCCGGATCCAGCTCCAGCTTGGTATTGGGCTCCATCCGCAATTCCGACTCGGACGGCTTGACGCCGGCCTTCTCCAGCGCATGGACGAGCGCGCCGAAATGCTCGGGCGCGGAGTAAATCTCAATCACGTCGTCGCTGGGG
>JAGOBN010000692.1 GCA_017999235.1 Anaerolineales bacterium
GACTTCAGGAGGTCAGCGGGCTGCACGTGTCAATCATCAGATACGGATCGGACATCGGGTACAGGATTGGGCAGGTGCAGCCGCGATCGATGTACTGCTGGACCTTGGCGCGGGCTCCGTCCGGCGTGCCGGTGGCCGAGATCTTCAGCACGAAGTCGTCGGGGACATACTGCATGGCTTCGTGGACCTGCTCTTTGGTGGCCGGCCAGCCGAGGATGGACTGGACCTTCTTGACCACGTCTTCGGAGACGCCCGAGGCCTTGGCGATGTGCGGCTGCTGGGCCAGGTACTGCGTCAGCAGCACTTTGGCGGCTTCAATGGCCTTTTTGCGGTCGGGGTCAACCGAGCACACCACCAATTGCGGGCGGTCGATATCGGCCAGACTGCGGCCGGCCTTCTTGGCGCCCTTCTCCAGCAGTTCCAGCGCCTTGTCGTTGTACTCGGGCGGCACGCAGTAGTTGAGCACCGCGCCGTCGGCGATCTCACCCGTCATCTCCATCATGTTGTCGCCGGTGGCGCCAATGTAGATAGGCACGTTGCGGGGCTCGCGCCGGCCGTGGACCACATCCAGCTCGATGCCGGTGACATGGTGAAACTCGCCGTGGAAGGTGACGTTCTCCATCCGCAGCAGCCGGCGCATCACTTCCACCGTCTCGCGCATGGCCAGCAGCGGCTTGCGGCGCTCAATGCCCACGTTCTTGGCCAGCGGGTCCCACCACGCGCCAATGCCGCAGATCACGCGGTTGGGCGCCAAATCATCCAGGGTCAGGAAGGTGGCGGCCAGCAGGCCGATATTGCGGGTCCAGTTGTTGATGACGCCGGAGCCGACCTTCAGCCGGCTGGTCGTGGCGGCAAAGGCCGCCATCGGCACGATCGCGTCGCGCACCAGGCGGCTCTCGGCCTGCCAGACGGCTTCAAAGCCCTTCTGTTCAGCATACTGGGCGTATTTGATACCGTCCTGCAAAGGATGGGCGTCCTGCAGGTACAACGCCATACGGGGGTGACGCGTCATAGAGGCCTCCGAGTTAATTCGAGCGGGATGTGAGCCAAAGTATACTCCCGATTCAAGCGCCAATCTTCGGGCGTATCGAGATCAAAAGCCAGGCCGGGCCGGCGGAGGACGCTCACCGCGGCCCGCGCCTCGGCGGCCAGGGCTTGATGCGCCTGGAAGCTGCCTGCTCCAAAGGCGTAGGCCAGCCAGCCGGGCGGCCGCACCAGCAAGGCATTCGTGCCGGTTTCATGGCGATCCGGCGCGATGACCATCCGCGGGCCGGCGCCATCCAGCGCCAGCAGCGCCGCCACATCCTCGGCCAGCAGCTGCGGCAGATCCCCCGGCACCACCAGCACCGCCGAAGCGCCGAAACTGCGCGCCACCTGGGTGGCCCGGCTCAGCGCGGCATTCAGATCCGGCGGCGCCGCGCCCGGTTCGGTCATGGTCAGCGCCTGATGCTGGCGGGCCACCGCCAACGCTTCCGGGTCCCGGCTGATCACCAGCCGCCGATACAGCTCCGGCGCCTGGGTCAGCACGTCCAGCGTCCGCGCCAGTAAGCTGCGCGCCAACGTGCTGCGCTCGGCCGGCGTCAACAGCCCGCTCAGGCGGCTCTTGGCGTGGCGCAAGGGTTTGACCGGAACAATGGCCCAGAGGGACATGGTGGAGGAGTAGTGGGCAGTGGGTAGTGAATAGCTGGGTAAGGATTAGGGGTTGAAAGGGGTGATTAGTGTTTGGGCAAAGGCCAGGGTTTCACGAGCGAGGCGGGCGCGATCCGCGTCAGTGTGCATGAGGGTGTCGGTGACGCTCACGTGCGGGATGTGCGCGGCGACGGCCGGCCGCAGGCCCGCATCCACTTGGTCCAGCACAAAGCCGGCCGCCAGACCGGCGTAATGGGCGGCCACGGCGGCGGCGCTGACTTCCAGATTAAGCTCGGCCAGCATTTTGGCGGCCGGCCCCTTGACCGCCTGCCCGCCCACAATCGGCGAGACGGCCACCACCGGTTTGCCGGCCAGAACGTCGCGCACACCGCGCAGGCTCAAGATGGGGTCCACACTCAGGAATGGGTTGGATGGGCAGACGATGACAACCGCGGCCGCTTCCAAGGCGGCGAACACGGCCGGCCCCGGGGAAGCTGCTGCCGCGCCCGCAAAACGCACCGCACGCACGCGCGGCTCACAGCGGCGGTGAACAAAGTATTCTTGAAAAGCTAGTTCGCCTTCGTCCGTGTCCACCCGCGTACGCACCGGCGCGTCGCTCATCGGCAGGAGGCGCGGCCCCACGCCCAGTGCGCCGCACAAAGCCGCCGTGACGGCGCTCAAGGGCTCTCCGGCTCGCAGCCGGCGCGTGCGCTCCACGTGCGTGGCCAGATCGCGGTCCCCCAGCCGGAACCAAGTGGGCGCGCCCATCCGCCCTAACGCGGCCAGAAAATTCCACGTTTCGTCCCGCTGGCCCCAGCCGGTCTCCGGGTTGGCCAGGCCGGCCAGCGTATACATGACCGTGTCCAGGTCCGGCGCGATGTGCAGGCCGAGGTGTTCAAAGTCATCGCCGGTATTGACGACGATGGTCAGGTGTTCGGGGGGCAGGATCTGGGCGAGGCCGTGGGCGAGTTTGGCGCCCCCCACCCCACCGGCCAGGGCGACGATGTTGAAAGGTTGAGTGAGGTTCAAGGGTGTTTAGGGGGTGGGGATTAGGGACTAGGGGCTGCGAGTCCGAGCCCGCTCACAGGCAGCGCACGACTTCGGCGAGCGGCTTGCGGATCGGCGGTTTGCCGGCCTCGGCCGGATAGCCGAGCGTGATCAGGGCTTGCGGCTCCCAATCCGCCGGCAGGTCCAGCGCCGCGCGCACCGTCTCCGGCGCGAAGAGCGGCGCGCACAGCCAGCACGCGCCCATGCCTTCCGCGTGGGCGGCGAGCAGCAGATTCTGCGCCGCCAGCGCCGCGCTCTGCACGGCC
>JAGOBN010000694.1 GCA_017999235.1 Anaerolineales bacterium
AGCCAGTGCTGGATGCGGTCCCAGACGTTGGTCTGCCGGAAGAGCAGGCCCGCCACACGCGGGTCTTTATCACCCACCAGCGAGCTCAACTCAGCCATGTTGCCGATGGCCTGGGCCAGCGGCAGCTGCAGCCGGCCGGCCGCCTCCGAGAGCGTTTGGAACCGCGCTTCATCCAGGCGCTTGAGCAACGTCACATCCCGGATGATCATCACCCAGCCCTGCGACGGCAGCGGCGCCAGGCTCACCAGCCATTGCGCCTGGCTGGAGCCGGTCACTTCCACGGCCAAAGGCGCGGTCTGGCCCACGGTCTGCCAGTTGACCAGCAGGCTCGCCAGCGCCGGCGGCAGAACGCCGGCCGCCGGCTGCCCCTGCCAGTCCGCGCGCGTCAGCAGGCGGGCGCCGGCCGGATTGATCACCTGCAGCCGGTTGTCCAGGTCGCCGGAGAGAATCGCGTCGCCGGTGTGCAGCAGCAGCGCGTTCAAGCGTTCGGCCAAGGCGTCGCGCTCGAACAACAGTTGGCGGTGCGCGGCCGCGCGCTCGACCGCCAGGGTCAGGACGTTCAACGTCTCAAAGGGCTTGATCAGGAAATCATACGCGCCATCGGCGCGCAGGGCGGTGACCGCCGCCGGCACCGTGCCGTTGCCGGTGATCACCACCACTTCCAGCCGCGGGTCGCGCTGGCGCGCCAGCCGCAGCAGATCCTGGCCGTGCATCTTGGGCATATCGAGGTCGGTCACCAGCACCGCGTACGGCTGCCGGTCGTCCATGCTGGCCAAGGCCAAGTGGCCGTCCGAAAAAGCTGCCACCGCGTAGCCCTGGCGCTTCAAATAAGCGTCCATGACGGACAACAAGGCCACATCGTCGTCAACTAACAAGATGCGCTCGGGCATTTTCGGCGCCGGCCCTTCCCATTGGCTGGTGAAACCGCTATGATGAGCGGACGTTGGTGCTTAGGTTGGCAGCCGCCCGCTGAAGTACGGGAATGATAGCATGCCTAAGCCAAACGCCAAACGTCACCGCCGCTCGATTCACCTCATTTTCCAAACCAGCCTATGTCCGATGTCATCCTGAGGAATCTCACCGCTTACACCCTGGATCCGCGCCGGCCGCGCGTCAGCGCGCTGGCCATCCGCGCCGGCCAAATTGTGTCCGCCGGCGCCGAGGCCGAAGCCTGGGCCGTCCTGCCGCACGCGACCCAGGTGGATTTGGGCGGCCGCGTGGTGCTGCCCGGCCTGATTGACGCGCACCTGCACTTTGAATGGTACAGCCTGGGCCTGCAGGCGGTGGACGCTGAGACCGAGACGCTGCCGGAGTGTGTGGCACGCGTGGCGGAGAAGACGCACACCGTGCCGCGCGGCCACTGGATTACCGGGCATGGCTGGAACCAAAACCGCTGGGAGCGCTTCCCCACCGCCCAAGACCTGGACAGCGTGGCGCCCGAACACCCGGTCTTTCTGCGCGCCAAATCGGGCCATGCCGGCTGGGCCAACAGCGCCGCGCTTAAGCTGGCCGGCCTCACCGCCGCCGCCGTGGCGCCGCCCGGCGGCGAGATCGGGCGGGACGCGGCCGGCCAGCCCACCGGCCTGCTGCTGGAGGACGCCATGGCGCTCATCGAGCGGCACATCCCGCCCCCCAGCGAGACCCAATTGGCGGACCTGATGCGGCCGGCTATGGAGCAGGCCTGGCGTTACGGACTGACCGGGGTGCATGACTTCGACGGCCGGCGCAGCCTGGCCGCTTGGCAGATCCTGCGCGAGCGCGGCCAATTGGGCCTGCGCGTCGTCAAAATGATGCGCGGCGCTTACCTGGACCACGCCATTCGGCTGGGCTTGCGCTCCGGCTTTGGCGATGACTGGCTGCGGCTGGGCAATGTCAAGGTTTTTCTGGATGGCGCGCTGGGACCGCGCACCGCCCGCCTGCTGGCGCCGTATGAGGGCGAGCCGGATAACACCGGCATCACCGTCACCGACCCGGAGGATTTATACGAGCTGGCCACCCGGGCCGCCGCGCACGGCCTGGCCATGACTACGCACGCCATCGGCGACAAGGCCAATCATGATCTGCTGGACGTGTACGCGCGGCTGCGCGTGGAAGAAGCCGAACGCGGCCCGGAGGCGCGCTTGCGCCACCGCTGCGAGCATGTCCAACTGCTGCACCCGGATGATTACGCGCGCCTGGGCCATTTGAACGTGGTGGCCTCCATGCAGCCCATCCATGCCACCAGCGACATGCTCATGGCCGACCGCTACTGGGGGGCGCGCAGCGCCGGCGCCTATGCCTGGCGCACCCAATTGAACGCCGGCGCCCCGCTGGCCTTCGGCAGCGACGCCCCGGTGGAAAACCCCAACCCCTTCTGGGGCCTGCATGCCGCCGTCACGCGCCGGCGCGCGGATGGGACGCCCGGGCCGGACGGCTGGTATCCCGATCAGCGCCTGACCGTGGCGGAAGCCCTGCACGCCTACACCCTCGGCGCCGCGTATGCCGGCTACATGGAGGGCCGGGTGGGCAGCCTGACCGCCGGCAAATTGGCGGATCTGATCGTGATCGACCGCGATATTTTTGTTGAAGACCCCCAGGCCATCCGGGACACGGTCGTGCTCGGCACGCTGATCGGCGGCGAGTGGCGTCACCGGACGTTCTAGCCGCCGGACGGCGCGCTTAAGAAAACAACCCGTGTCCAATGACACGGGTTGTTGTTTAATTCAGGCGCGTCGGCCGGCGCTGCGGGCCGGGCGGCGGCGGCGGAGGCGTCTCGTCATCGTCGTCGTCCTCGTCTTCAAAGTCATCGCCGAAGTGGTCGTGCTCGCCGAACTCGTCCATCAGGTCCTCGAGCATATCGGGCATGAAGGCATAGCCCAGGAAATCCGCGTCGCCGTCGCAAAATTCCACGGTTTTGTCGCCGGACACCAGCCCCACCACGGAGCCGCCCACCAGCGCCCAG
>JAGOBN010000693.1 GCA_017999235.1 Anaerolineales bacterium
ATGCGGACCATGCCGGGCCTGTCCACCCGGCCGTCGTTCTTCGATATTGATCTGGACCTAGTGAGCGGCAAGGTCAAGGGCCTGTTCTAACGCCTGTCACCGCCTAACAAAAAAATCGGGCGGCGAGGTTGCCTCGCCGCCCGATTTTTGTTTAACCTCCCGCCGCCTCAGCGTTGGACGACGGGCATGAAGATCCCGTAACCGTTGTAGCCCAGGCCGTGATCCAGCGCCAGGGAGACGTTGCCGCTGGTGTCCACGGCCTGCACAAAGAACTCAAACGGCCCGCTCAGGCCCGTTACCGTGCCGGCGGCCAGTTGGGTGGCCGCAGTGTAGGTCAGCTCCACCTTGGTCCAACTGCCGGCGCCGGCCCGCCGGTACAGCACGATCACGCGCTGGACGGCGTCCAGGTCGTCATCCACCACGGCCGTGAAGGTGACGTTGCCGGCCTGGTCCGGCACGCTGGCGCCCACCTGCCAGATGCCGGGCGCCGTGAAGTTGGTGTCCGTGATCGGCGAGGAGTAGACCTCAAACTGCAGCTGGCTGTACTGGCGCGCCACGCCCACCGTGGGGGTGACGGTGGTGGTGGCCCGGAACTGCATGGGCGTCACCACCAGCTTATCGTTGGTGGCCCCGTCCAGAGTCAATAATCGATTGATGGTGCCGGGCTGGGCCGGCGACCAATCCGTAAGCGGGTAAGCGGGCTCCAGGCCGGAGACGCTGTCCGTGATCAGCAGCGACACCGCTGGGTCAAAGTTGGCCAGGTCTTGGAACGTGCCGCCCACCAGCAGGGCGCCGTGCGCCAGTTGGCCGGCCAGGGCCACGTTGCGGGTGGTGCCCGGCACAATCGGCCGGCCGCCGTCGGTCTGCTGGAAGGCGTCCGAGTCGTTGGCCAGGGTGTAGTATGTGCCGCCTAGGCCGTAGGTTTGCGGCGCGGAGTAGGTGAAGTTCAGGGTCAGCGGCACCGCCAGCGCGCCGGCTTGCGCGCCCAGGCCGGCCGTCCCTTCCACGCCGGCGGGCCGCCCGGCCGGCCGCGCCAGGCCGGCGTCCACCACCGCCTGCACCGCGCTGTCGCCGCCGGGCGGATTCTTGGCGGGGTCCGGCATCTGCACGCGCACCATCGGCAGGCCGTACAGCACCAGTTCGCTAAGCGCCTTCTCGTCGTAGTTGCTGAACGAGCCGGCGGCGGCCTCGTTGAAGTAGCGGCGCTTGGCGCGCGCCAGGGCTGTGCCCACGGACATCGGCGTGTCGGCCGGCTGATAGCCCAGCTCCTCCACAAAGTTGTTCATCACCCGCTCGGAGTAGGCGATGGTGTCGGTGTCGCCGTAGCCGAAGCCGGTGTTGCCGATCCAGCCGGCGGCGCGTTCCTGGGCAAAAGCCTGCGCCCAATCGCGCGCGCCCACGGCATTGGGATTAGCAGAGTAGGCGGCGTCCGGCACGTTCAGACCGGAGTGGCAGCCCACCGAGAAGAGCAGGCTGTTGGCGTAGTTGGTGGGGTTGGGGCCGAATTCCTGGGCGAAGACCCAGTTGGCGGGCGCCGCGGACCCGTTGGGGTAGAGGTAGTAATGGGTGAAGTGCGAGTTGAGCGAGACCAGGCTGGGGCCGGCGGTCTTGGAGAAGACCGTGTCTGTGAATTGCTGGCGCTGCCAGGTGTTGTTGACCAGGGTGGTGTCCACCGGATCGACTTTGTAGCCCTCCAGCGTCTTGGCGATGCCGGTGGCGTTGTCGATCAGAAAATCATAGCCAGTCACCAGAGCGGAGCCGGCGCTGAGCGTGGTCCGCGCGGTCCCGCTCACCCGGCCGGAGTATACGTCCAGGCCGGCCGCGATCTCGGCCGGCGTCTCCACCAGCCGGCCCAGGCCGAGCTGCGGCAGGTACAGCTCGCGGCCCTGGAAGTTGATGGGCAGCAGGCCGGCGTAGTAGTCGTCGGTCAGGAAGTAGCGCAGGCCCAGCGAACCGCTGAGCTCGGCCGTGACGGCCAGCGGCGCGTACAGGCGCTCGTTGGCGACGACGGCCTGGTCGCGCACGCGCCGCATGGGGATGACGCGGTCATCACCCACCAGCACCAGATACTCCAGGTTGGGGTAGGCGCGGGCGCGGTTGTACAGCAGGGCCTTGATGTTGGCGGCTACATAGTTGGCGGCCAGCGGGTTGCCGGGCTGGCTGTCCCAGATCCCGTAGGCGTCGCTGATGACCGTGGCCGGCGCCCCGAAGGCCGAGACATCGGCCAGGTCGATGACGGTGGCGGTCAGGCCCTGGGTCGCCAGGACGGGGACCAGGCCGCCGCCCTGCCCGTCATCCAGGGCGGTCTGAATCTCGTTGAACTGGCCGGGGAAGTATCGGTTCGTGCGCGCGCTGTTCACCAGGATCAGCGTGCGGATCAGCGGCTCCTTGGCCGGCGCCGGGTAGCGGTAGAAGACCGGATCGGTAATGGGCGGGTAGGCCGCAACCGGCGGGGTCACGGTGGCCGAGAAAATGAAGGTATCGCCCAGGGCGTCCTTGTTGTTCGGCACCACCACCGCGTAGTAGTTGCCGGCCAATTCGTGGACGTTATAGGTGATGACCTCCGGCCGCAGACCTGGCTGGGCCGCGATAGCGACCAGGTTGCCCACATTGCCGTTCTTGCTGATATCCGAGAGCTGGCCGATATCCGAGAGCTGGCCGATATCCGAAAGCTGGCCGATATCCGAGAGCTGGCCGATGTCCGAGAGCTGGCCGATGTCCGAAAGCTGGCCGATATCCGAGAGCTGGCCGATATCCGAGAGCTGGCCGATATCCGAAAGCTGGCCGATATCCGAAAGCTGGCCGATATCGCGCACCTGGCCGGTCTCCTCGTCCACGCTGGGCGCGAAGAGCAGCAGGTTAAAGTCCCCGGTCAGGTTGGTGAGCGAGACCTTCAAGGTGGAGTCCGGCTGGCCCACGTTGACCTTGTACCAGACGGGGC
>JAGOBN010000695.1 GCA_017999235.1 Anaerolineales bacterium
TCATCGGACATTCCGCCCTATTTTTGCGGCGCGCCTTTGGGCAATCTGAGTCAGGGCGCCAGCGCGCAATCGTACAGCTGTTGGGCGCCGCCGGGGCCGGCGGCCGTTGGCTGACCCGGCGCTTGCCATTCCCGTTCCGGCACCAGCCGGCAGCGGCTGGCGGCCCATTGGCCGGCCGCGCTTGGACCGGGCGCCGGCCCGTTTCCCACACCTGGGGCGCGGCCGGCCGCCGGCAGTAAGAAGAAGCGCACCTCGCCGGCCGCGACGCGCCCCTCGAGCTCGGTGGCCGTGAGGATCGGATCACCGCCGGAGAAGCCGCCCAGTGCCATGACCGGCTCCCCGGTGGCGAGGATCAAGGGCGCGGCGGTGTTGGCGTTCTGGGTCGCCGCCAGGTAGCGCTCACCGGAGCGCCGGCTCAGCAGGTATTGGGTGAGCGCGTTGGCGGCCGGCGTCTGCCCGCCGCGCCGAGGGGCCGCGGCGCGGGTCAACAGCTCCGGGCCGGCGTACGGCAGGGCGAGGTCGCCCCCCGAGAGGACCGGCGTGAGCGCGTAGGCGCCGGGCGCGATCAACAGCCCCGCCAGACCCAGGCCGGCCGCGCCCCGCCGCCAGCGCCCGTCACTGACGAGCAAGCCCAGCAGGCCCAGCAGCGCCGCGCCGGCCACCGCCGGCATCAGCCAGACTGACCAGCGCGCAGTGTCAGTCTGGGTGAGGATGATGAGTTCGCCGGCCGCCGTGCCGAGCCCAGCCAGCGCCAGCGGCCAGCGCCGGCCGGACGTCAACTGCTCCAGGGCCGCCACGCCGCCGGCGCCCGCCAGGGCCGCGATGGCGGGCGACATCATCTCCAAATAGTAGCGATGGAACAACCCCGCATAGCTGAAGAACACAACCTGCGGGATCAGCCAGAGGCCCCAGAACCACAGGTTGATTTGACGCGGATTCCAGCTTCGGCCGGCCGCGGCGCTGAGCACGAGCAGGCTGACAAGCGCCAGCGGCAGGAACCAACTGGCTTGGCCGGCGAGCTGAGCGTTAAACAGCCGCAGCGGGCCGGCGGCGCCGGTCTCATCGCCGCCGACGCGGCCGCCAGTAGGCGGGAGCTGTCCGGTCTGGCCGGGTGGGAGTTGGCCGGGCGGTAACTGCCCGGGCTGGCCCTGCGGCGGCCGGCCGAGCGGGGGCTGGCCGGGTTGAAACTGTCCGGGTGGTTGGGCCGGCGCGCCCGCGTTCGGTCCGCGCCCCGTACTCAGGCCCAGCCAGCCCGCGAGCGGGCCGAGCCGGGCGGCCCCATTGTGGCCGATGATCAACTCCATGACGGTGTTGTTCTGACTGCTGCCCACATAGGGGCGCTGTTCGGCCGGGGTAAAGTCCACGGCCAGCGGCCAGGCCAGCGAGAGGGCCGCGAACAGGGCGCCGGCCAGCGCCAAGTGCGCCAGCTTTTTGACCCAGCCCAGCGGCGCGGCCAGGAGGTAGAGGCCGAAGACCGCCGGCGCGATCAAGACCGCCTGCAGCATTTTGATGTTAAAGCCGACGCCCAGCCATAGCGCGGCCGCCAACAGCCAGCGCAGCCGGCCGCGTTCGACGGCGGCCAGCGCGGCGCCGGCCGCCAGCAGCGAGGTCAGCACCAACTGCGCGTCCATCGTGTTGTTGCGGTCGGCGGCCACATTGATGGGCGTCAGCGCCAGGAGCAGGGCGGCCAGCAGGCCGGCGCCCGGCCCAAAGCCGCGCCGCACCAGCCAAAAGAGCGCGAGCACGGCCAGCAGGCCGGCCAGCGCTTGGGGCAGCAGCAGGCTCCAGCCGCTGAAACCAAAGACCTGGACGCTCCACACCTGGACCCACAATCCGAGCGGGGGCTTATCCACGGACACAAAGCCGCCGGGGTCAAACGCGGCGTAGAAGAAGTTGTGCCCGGACTGGCTCATGGAAGCCACGGCGGCGGCGTAGTATTGGTTGCCGTAGCCGCTTTGCTCCAGACCCCAAAACCGCAGGCCGGCCGCCAGGGCCAGGATGGCGGCCAGGGCCACACTCACCCGCGCGTTGCCCGCAAGCGCCGTGCCAAGGGAGCCGTGCCAGAGCCGGGCGGGGGCGTGCACGGGCGGCGGCGTCTCGGCCGGAGGAGTTGAAGTCAGCATGGCCCCATCTTCCTGCCGCGCGGTTGCCGGCGTATGACGGCGGTGTAAACGCGCTGTAACACGCCGCGCTGAATAGCGCCGCGCTGTGAAGCGCCGCGCTCTACAGCGCCGGTCACTGGCCGGCCAGGAGCGCCTGGGCTTGCGCGATCTGCGCCCGCACGGACTCCGGGCTGGTGCCGCCCACCGTGTTGCGCCGATCCACCGCCGCGCGGAAGTCCCACACGCCGGCCACGTCCGCTTGGAAGAGCGGGCTGAGCGCGCGCAGTTCTTCCAGCGCCAGCGCTTCCATCGGCCGGCGGGTCGCATCGGCCAGCCGCACCACCTGCCCGACCAGGTGATGGGCTTCGCGGAAAGGCGCGCCCTGGCGCACCAGATAATCGGCCAGCTCGGTGGCCAGGAGCGAGGTCTCCAGGGCCGCGCGCATCCGGTCCGCGTTGACGGTGAGCGTGGCGATCACGCCCGCCATCACCGGCAAGAGCGCGTCCAGGGTATCGCTGGCGGCGAAGACCGGGGGTTTGTCTTCCTGCAAGTCCTTATCGTAGGCCGAGGGCAGGCCTTTCAGCGCGGCCAGCAGGCCCGTCAGATAGCCGATAAGGGTGCCGGCCTTGCCGCGCGCCAATTCCAGCATGTCGGGATTCTTCTTCTGCGGCATCAAGCTGGAGCCGGTGGAATAGGCGTCGGCCACGGTGACAAAGCCGAATTCGGCCGTGGAAAACAAGATCAGGGTCTCGGCCAGCCGGCTGAGGTGGGAGCCGGTCAACGCGGCGTTGAACAGGAACTCGGCCGCGAAATCCCGGTCGGCGATGGCGTCCAGGC
>JAGOBN010000696.1 GCA_017999235.1 Anaerolineales bacterium
GCGTGAAGCGGGCGCGGCCGACCCGACCGAGCCGGAGGCCCATCGGCAGCTGGGCCAATTGCTGGTGCAGCTGCGCCAGCCGGACGAAGCCGCGGCGGCGTTGCGCCGGGCCTTAGATCTGCGGCCGGGCGATTGGCGCGCGCTCCATCTGCTGGGGCAGGCGCTTGAATCCGGCCAGCGCACCGCGGAAGCGTGGGCGGCTTACCAACAAGCCACCCTGGCGCGGCCGGCGGCCTCCGCGCCGTATTTTGATCTCGGTCGCCTGACTCTGGCCCTGCACGCGCGCGGCGTGGCCGATGCGACGCCGCGCCAGGCCGTGGCCGCCCTGGGCGAGGCGGCGCGTCTGGCGCCCGAGGACGCCGACGCGCACGGGCTGTTGGCGCAAGCCCAGCAGTTGGCCCAAGACCCGCAGGCCGCCTTCCGCAGCTATCAAGCCGCCATTCGGTTGGAGCCCAATCGGCCGGAATGGTCGCTGGGTTTTGGACAAGTCTGCCTGGAAATCAACCGGCCGGAGGTCGCCATTGCCGCGCTGCAAGACGCCCTGCACCACGCGCCGGCCGGCGGCGAATTAGCTCTGCAGACCGCGCTCACCGAGGCCTATGGGCAAAGCCGGCTCTGGGCGGAAGCCGCGCAGAGCGCTGAAGCCGCCTTGCGGCTGGACCCGGAGAACCCGGCGCTGTTCGCAAAACTGGCCGGCGCGCGCGCCCAATTGGGTGAGCATGCCGGCGCCGCGCGCGCCTGGGAACAGGCCACGCGCCTGGCGCCCCGCGACACCGCGCTCCAGATCGCTTATGCGCGCAGTCTGTTGGCCGTGGATCAAACGGCGGAAGCGCGCCGGGTCTTTGCCCAGGCCCTGGCCCAGGCCCCCGACTCGGCCGAGGTCCACTTGGCCGCCGGCCAAGCTTGGCTGGCGCTGGGTGAAAGCGAACTCGCCTTTACCACCCTGCAGGAGGCGGTGGCCCTCGCGCCGCGTTCTGCCGCCGCTCAAGCCGCCCTCGGAGAAGCCGCCATGCACACCCGCCGGCACGATGCCGCCCACGCCGCCTTCCTGCGCGCGGCCGAACTGGAACCCGCCACCCCCCGCTACTGGCGCGAGGCCGGCGAAGCGCTGTGGGAGATGGACCGCCAGGCCGCGGCCGTAACCTTGTGGCAGCGCGCCGCCGCCCTGAACCCGGACGATACCGCCACCCTCACCCGGCTGGGCACCGCCCTGCTGCGGCTGGGCCAGGGCGCTGAAGCCCTGGTCACGCTGGAGAAAGCGGCCGGCCAACGGCCCGATGACGCCGCCGCCGCCCGCGAGGCGGCCCGCGCTGCGCTGAGCGTGGGCGAACTGGACAAGGCCGCGGAATACCTGGAGCGCGCGGTGGAGATCATGCCCGGCGACGCGGAAGTGCGCTATCTGTTGGGCCAGGTGTACGAGCGCCAGACGCAGGCGGAGAAAGCGCTGCTGCTCTACCGGCAAGCCCACCGCCTTAACGCCGGCGAAGGCCGCTATCTGGCCGCCTCGGCCGATGTGCAGGCGCGCACCGACCTGGCCGCCGCCGTGGCCGGGATGGAGACCGCGGTGCAGCTCAGCCCGGAGAGCGCGGAAGTTCAACAGCGCGCCGGCCGGGTCTTTGTGCAAGCCGGCCGGGTGGAGCAGGCCGTCAGCGCCGGCGAACGCTGGGCGGCGGCCCGGCCGCGCGAAGCCGCGCCGCATCTGGCGCTGGCGCAAGCCTTGACGCTGCGCGCCGAGCAGCGCGCCCTCCTCACCCGCGCCAGCGCGCAGCTGGCCGCCGACCCGGATCTGCCGGAGCGCATCCAGCGCACCCTCCAGCAAGCCGCGGCCTTCGGCGCCGATCCGCAGGCGGTGCGGTTCTGGCTGGGGCGCGCCAAATTGGCGGCCGGCCAGGCCCAGGAGGCGCGGCTGATGCTCGAAGCCGTGCTGACCGGTCCCGGCGCCGCCCAGTTCCAAACGCCGGAAGGGTATCGGGCTTTGGGCGCGGCGCTGCGGCAGACCGGCCAGCCGGAGCGCGCACGGGAAGCCTTGCAGGCCGCTTTGGAAAATGGCGGCGAGACCAGCGACTCCTTTTTGGAACTGGGCCTGGTCCACGCCGCCTTGAATGACCGGCGCGGCGCGGTGGTAGCCTTCAAACGCGCGGTCGCCGCCGCGCCCAAATCCGCCTTAGCCCACTATCATCTCGCGGAAGCGTTGGCGGCGCTGGGTGATCAAGACGAGGCGCGCCAGGCTTTGCAGCGCGCGCTGACGCTCCAGCCGGAGGCCGCCTGGCACCATCGGCTGGCGCGCTGGCTGGAGGCCGGCCGGCATCCCGGCGCCCTGGCCCACTACCAGCATGCCGCCCAGCTGCAGCCCCAAGATGCCGACCTGAACGCCGATCTGGCGCGGGCGCTCAGCCGGGATGGCGACCTGGCCGCCGCCGCCCCGTACTACCGGCGCGCGGTGGCCCTGCGGCCGGACGATGGCCAGTTGTGGGCCGAGGCCGGCCAGGCCCAGCTGGCCGTCGGCGACCACGCCGGCGCGGCCGGCGCCTTCGCCAAGGCGGTGGCGCTGGTGCCGGAGCATGTGCCGGCGCTGCTGGGAGGCGCCCGCGTGGAACTGGCGCGCGGCGATTTACAAGCCGCCGCCAACTATGCCGAGACCGCCAGCCGCCTGGCGCCGGACGCCGCCGAAACCCTGACCTGTCTGGCCGATGTGGAAGCCGCGCGCGGCGACGTGACGGCGGCGGAGCGCCACTACACGGCCGCCGCCCTGCAAGCCAGCGCGCCGGCCCCCATCTGGCTGGCGTTGGGCCGGCTGCAATTGGCGCAGGGCAAGCTCACGCCGGCCGCCGACGCCCTGCAGCGCGCGGCCCTGGCCAACCCGGACTCCGACGAGATCCTGGCCACGCTGGGCGATGCGCGCCTGGCCGCCGGCGACCACGGCCCGGCCGTGCAGGCGT
>JAGOBN010000697.1 GCA_017999235.1 Anaerolineales bacterium
ATCCTCCAGCGAGCGCGTGACCGGCAGAAAATACTGCGGGAGGCCGGCGGGGAGCGCGACCGAGGACGCCGAACGGCGCTCGGTGGATGCCGGAGGCGCGCGGAGGGGTTCCGCGGGCCGGCCCGCGGCGGGTGCGAAGCCCACCGGCTCGGCGGGCGGCGCGGGCTTGAAGACGCGCAGCTGCTCCCGGGTGAGCGGGCCGGCCAAATAGCTCATGGCCCAGCGGGTCTGGAAGACGGCGGGGCCGGCGGCATGGACGTTGTGCAGCAGGAAGGTGCGCGGCGCCAAAGACGAGATCAGCGTATCCAGCGCGTTGACGTCCAGGGCGGCCCCGCGCTGCGCGGAGGCCACCGTCTGCAAGCCGTCCAACAGGCGGGCTTTATCGCGCTCGGTCTGCAGTTTGCCGATCAGCCAGGTGCCGGTGTTGGTCAGACCCTTGTAATCCAGGTCCACCGGGTTCTGGGTCACCAGCATCACGCCCAGGCCGAAGGCGCGGGCCTGTTTGAGCAGGCGCAGCAGCGGGGTCTTGCTGGGCGGGTTGAAGGGGTGCGGGGGCAGGTAGCCGAAGACCTCGTCGAAGTAGAGCAGGCCGCGCAGGGAGGTGGTGCCGGGCTGGGCGCGCAGCCAGCTGACCACCTGCTCCAGCAGGAGCGTGATGAAGAACATGCGCTCGGCATCGGAGAGGTGGGCCACGTACAGGATGGAGATGCGCGGCCGGCCCTCTGGCGTCCGCAGCAGGGCGTCCACGTCAATGGGCTCGCCCGTGATCCAGCTTTGGAACGAGGGCGCGGCCATGATGGCGTTGAGCTGGAGCGCCAGCGCCAGCCGGTCGGCCTCCGGGTAGAAGCGGTCCACCTCAAAAACCCCCAGCCGCGCGAAGGGCGGGGCCTGCACCTGGGCGATCAGGCCGGCCAGGTCCAGGTCCGCGCCGGCCTGCCAGGCGTGCTCAAACAAGTTGGCCAGCAGGATGTGCTCGCGGCTCTTCACCGGGTCGGCTTCAATGCCGATCAAGCCCAGCAGGCCCGCGCACAGGCCGGCGATGCGCTCGCGCAGCAGCTCTTGGTTGGTGTCCCAGGGCAGGTCCGGACGTTCCAGGGATTTGAGGATGCTGAGCGGCCGGCCGGCGTCCGAGCCGGGCGTGTAGACGGACCAATCGGCGGCGTCTTTCAGCCGGCGCAGGTCGTCCGGGCCGAGCCCCCACTCCGCCAGGCCGGCGCGCCAGCGCTCGGCGGTCTGCGCGGCATAGGCTTCCACGCTCAGCTTGGCGCGCCGCGCCTCGTCCACGTTCACCCACGGCTGGAAATCCTCGCCGCGCAGTTCCGGGAACTGCAGGAGCAGATCGGCGATATCGCCCTTGGGGTCGATCAGGATGGCGGGCAGGCCGGCCAGCGCGGCCTCTTCGAGCAGGGTGACGCACAGGCCGGTTTTGCCTGAGCCCGTCATGCCCACGCAGACCGCGTGCGTGGTCAGGTCGGCCGGGTCATATTCCAGCCGGCGGCCGGTGCGTTGCTGCGTGTGCGGGTCGAGGTGTTGGCCGAGGAAGAACATAGCTCTTAATTTCCCGCTTTGGCGCGCACTTTCTGCCATTCCGCATAATACGCCTGGGCAATCTCGGCGTTGTGGATGATCAGGATGTTCTCGGAATTGTAATCCTCGGCGTTGCGGGAGAAGTTGTAGGAGCCCAGGACCACGATCTGCTGATCGATGATGAAGACCTTGTGGTGCAGGACATAGGTGTTGCCATCCTCCACCACGTCCAGGCCGGCGGCTTGGAAGGCGTTCCAGGCCGCGTCGGCGCCGGCCGCGATCTGGCGCTTCTCCATCACGCCTTGCACCGTCACGCCGGCCTGGGCCTTGGCGATCAGGGCGTCGGAAAAATCGCTGCGCGTGAACGCGAACGCCATGAAGTGGATGCTGGTCTGCGCGGTATTGAGGACATCCAGGATTTTAGCCGCCACCCCGCCGCGGGGCGAGAAGTAGTTCTCCACCAGGGTGCCGGAGAGGTTGAGCGCGGGGTTGGGCGCGGTGATGGCTTCGTTGAAGATCTGCTCGGTAAACATCCGCTCGAACTGGGCAGTGTAGTTCTCGGCCAGCCGCGTGGAGCGGATCAGGATGGCGTTGTTGTTGTTGCGGTAGGCGTCGTTGAAGGAGAAGTTCAGCGAGCCGGTCCAGACCGCGCCGCCGTCGATCACCACAAACTTGTTGTGCATGAAGGGATCGCGCTGGTCGGCCACGATCGGGACGCCGGCGGCGCGCAGGGCCTGGGTCCCGGCTTCGTCCTGATAGTCGGTATCGGTCACCACGCGCACGCGCACGCCGCGCTCCTGGGCCGCGATCAGGGCGTCCGCGTAAATGGGCAGTTCGATCTCGTACACGGCCACATCCAGCGTGCGCTGGGCGGTGGCCAAGCTGGCGGCGATGACGGCCGGCACGCCGCCGGCCGGGTTTTTCAGCTGGGCGGTGGTGTCGGGGTCGGTGAAATAGAGCTCATACCAGGTGCTGGACCCGCCAGCCGGCGTCTCGGGGACCGGGGCGGCCGGCGTGGACAGGAACTGCTGGGCCACCCAGATCAGGCCCACCACAATCAGGGTGGCCAGCGTAGCCAGGATGGATGAAGCGCGGCGTTGGGAGGAGCGGGTTTTGGACATGGCGGGTATTGAGAAACGGGTGGGGGTTAAGGTCCGGCGAGCCGGCGGATCAGTTCGGCGTGCAGCCGGCCGTTGCTGACGACCAATTGGGTGATGCCGAATTGCCACGGGGCGCCGTCGAGCGCCGTCACGCGGCCGCCGGCCTCCCGCACCAACGCGGCGCCGGCGGCCACATCCCAGGCCTGCAAATTGAGATGGAAGCTGCCATCCAGCCGGCCGGCGGCGATGTAGGCCAGGGTCAGGGCGGCGCTGCCCGGCAGACGCAGGCTGTGGCCGACGTTGGCCAG
>JAGOBN010000698.1 GCA_017999235.1 Anaerolineales bacterium
ATCGTTTCAACTGGAGGCTCTATGACTAACTCGGCCCTCTATCGCGACGCCGCCGAACGCGCCATCGCTTATCTGGAAACGGCGGCCGAGCGGCGCGTGCAGCCCGCCCCCGAGGCCGTCGCCGCGCTCCGCGGCTTTGCCGAGCCTCTGCCGGCTGGACCCACCGACCCGTTCGAGACGCTCCGGCGGCTGGATGACATCGGCTCGCCCGCGAGCGTGGTCACCAACGGGCCGCGCTTCTTTGGCTTTGTCATCGGCGGGGCGCTGCCGGCCACGGTGGCCGCCGCCTGGCTGGCGACGGCCTGGGACCAAAACGCCGGCCTGTTCGCGGCCGCGCCCGCCGCCACCGTGCTGGAGGAAGTCTCCCTGGCGTGGCTGGTGGAGCTGTTCGGTCTGCCAGCCGGCACGGCCGGCGCGTTCGTCACCGGCGCTACCATGGCGAATTTCACGGCCCTGGCGGCCGCCCGGCAGCATGTCCTGGCCGAGGCAGGATGGGATGTGGAGGCCGACGGGCTTCAGGGCGCGCCGCCGCTCACGGTCATCACCAGCGCCGAAGCGCATCCCTCCCTCGTTAAATCGCTGGGGCTGCTGGGCCTGGGCCGCCAACGGCGGACGCTCATCCCCACCGATGACCAAGGCCGGGTCCGGCCGGCCGCCTTGGCCGAAGCCCTGCACCCGGTGTCTGGTCCAGCGATCGTCTGCCTGCAGGCCGGCAACGTCAATACCGGCTCCTTCGACCCGCTCACCGAGCTGATCCCGTTGGCCCGGGCGCGCGGGGCCTGGGTGCACATCGATGGCGCCTTCGGCTTGTGGGCCTTGGCCGCGCCCGAGCGCGCCCACCTGGCCGCCGGCATTCAGGGCGCGGACAGCTGGGCAACCGACGCGCACAAGTGGCTCAACACGCCCTACGACAGCGGCCTGGCATTCATCCGGCATGCCGCCGCCTTGCGCGGCGCGATGACGTTGAACGCGCCCTATCTGCCGCAGGGCGATCACCGCGAGCCGTCGCAATTTGTGCCCGAGCTCTCCCGCCGCGCCCGGGGCGTGGAAGTCTGGGCCGCTTTGCACAGCCTCGGGCGGGCCGGCCTAGCCGAGTTGATCGAGCGCAACTGCCGGCAGGCGGCGCGGTTTGCCGCGGGGCTGCGCGCCGCCGGTTATGCCGTGCTGAACGACGTCGTGCTCAACCAGGTCCTGGTCAGCTTTGGCGAGCCCGAGCAGACCCGCCACGTCATCGCGGCCATCCAGGCCGAGGGCACCTGTTGGGCAGGGCCGACGGTCTGGCACGAACAAACGGCCATGCGCATTAGTGTCTCGTCCTGGGCGACCACCGACGCCGACGTCGAGCGCAGTTTGGAGGCGATGCTGCGCGCGGCGCGCGCCGCCTAAGCCGGCTGCGAGAGTGGCTATAATCGTCGCATGCCCGCGCTGCCACTTGGCCTGCCCGTTCCGCCCACACCCCTGATCGGGCGCGAACCAGAGACCGCCGCGCTGCGCGCGCTGCTCGGGCGAACTGACGTGCGGCTGGTCACCCTCACCGGCCCGGGCGGTGTGGGCAAGACGCGTCTGGCGCTGCAAGTGGCGGCCGACCTCTCCACCCATTTTCCCCAAGGGGTCGATTTTGTCTTACTGGCCCCGCTCAGCGACCCAGAGCTGGTCCTCCCCACCCTCGCCCAAACACTCGGTGTGCCGCTGGCCGGCTCGGCCCCGATAGCGGATCAGCTCGCCCGCTTTCTGGCGGGTGAACGCTTGTTGACGCTCGACAACTTCGAGCAGGTCGCCGCCGCCGCGCCGCAGGTGAGCCAACTCCTGGCGGCCTGTCCGGAATTAAAGATCCTGGTGACGAGTCGGGCCTCGCTGCATCTCTCCGGCGAGCACGAATTCGCCGTAGCGCCGCTGCCCGCCGCCGCCGCCGTGGCGCTCTTCACCCAGCGCGCCCGGGCGGTCCAGCCGGATTTCACCGAGGCCGGCCCAAACGCCGCCGTCGTCGCCGATATCTGCCGGCGCCTCGACGGCCTGCCGCTCGCCATCGAATTGGCCGCCGCGCGCATCAAATTGCTCCCGCCCCGCGCGATGCTCGGGCGTCTGGAAAACCGCCTCGCCCTGCTCAACCAGGGCCCGCGCGATGGGCCGGCCCGCCACCAAAGCCTGCGGGAGGCCTTGGATTGGAGCTACAACCTGCTTGAGTTGAGCGAACAGCGCACCTTCCGGCGGCTGGGGGTGTTTGTGGACGGGTGTTCTTTGGAGGCGCTGGAGGCGGTGTGTCAGCTGCCGGGGGAGCTGCCGCTCAACGTGTTGAGCCAGGCTCAGGCGCTGATCGACAAGAGTTTGCTGCGGCAAACCGAGGCCCCGGACGGCGAGCCGCGCTTGTGGATGCTGGAGACCATCCGCGAGTATGCCGTCGAACAGTTGAAGGCCGCCGGCGAAGCGCGGGCGGCGCAGCGCGCGCATGCCGCCTACTACGGCGCGCGGGTCCGCGCGATTGAGCCGCGTCTGCGTGGTCCCCAACCAAAGCCGTGGCTTGAGCTGCTGGAGCTGGAGCACAACAACCTGCGCGCGGCGCTGCGGTGGGCGGCCGAGAGTGAAGAGGAAGCCGCGGTGGGCCTGGGCCTGTCGATGGGCGCGGCGCTGGGGTGGTTCTGGACTTTGCGGGGTCATCTGGCCGAGGGCCGCGAACGCCTGGCGGCCCTGCTCGCCCGGCCGGGCGCGGAGCAGCCGGCGGTGACGGAAGCGCGCGCCTTGGCGCTCAACGCGGCGGGTTTGCTCGCCATCCGCCGCTCCGAATATGCCGAGGCCGGCCGCTTATTCGAGGAGGGCCTGCGGCTGTGGCGCGCGTCAAGGCCCACCGACACCGCCTGGCGCGGCGAGGCCCTGGCCCTCGACAGCCTGGGCTGGGTGGCGAGCGCGGCGGGGAAATCCAAACAGGCGCGCGAA
>JAGOBN010000699.1 GCA_017999235.1 Anaerolineales bacterium
GTGGTCCGCAGGGTCAGATCGCCCACGGTGAAGATCCGCAGGAAGCGCAGCGGCTTGAGGACGGTGATGAGGGTGTTGAGCAGGCCCAGGGTGTTGACGGACGAGGAGCCTTCCGCCGCGTCGCGCAGGGAGAGCTGGACGCTTTCCGGCAGGTTGGGCGCCGGCACCAGCCGTTCAATCAGCACCACCCCATCGCCGTTGCGGGCGTCAAAATCCACCACCATCCGCACCAGAAAATAGCGCGCCAGCCGCAGCCCCGTCACCACCACCGCAATCGACATCGCCAAGGCCGCCACTTCGATGGGCAAATATCCCAGGACGCCGGCGGCGGCCAGGAACAGCAAGACCACCAGGGTCCCCATCATCCACGCGAAGACGTCCGTTTTAAGGATGAGCAGCAGCCAGAAAGGGTAAATCACAATCCGGCCGGTGGGGCGTTCCGGGTCACTTGGGGCGGCTTTTGGTTTCGGGGGGTGCCGAGACCTCCCGGCTCGGCTTGAAGAAGAAGCGCAGGATCATCAGACCCACAATCGTCAGCAGGCCCCAGGTGGCGAAACTCAGGGCCGTCAGGCTGACGGTCGGCAGGCTCCAGTACAGGATGGACCAGAATGTGAAGATCAGGATGACCAGGGTGCCGCGGTGGGCCTCCCCGTTGCCGAGCCAGATCAGCCACTCGGTGAAGGGATTGGTGGCCGGCGCCGGGGCGAGGGTGGGGGTGGCCGCCGCGGGGTCGGCGCCGGGCACCAGGCGCGGCCGCTCAGTGGGCAGGCCGCTGGACCCGGTGAAGGCCCGGAAAGCCAAGAACGGAATCGGCAGGGCAAAGAAGGTGAGCGGGAAGGTGCGTTCGCTCCAGCCATACCAGTAGTAACACACGTAATACCAGACGCCGATGGCGGCGCCCCAGGCGATCAGGCTCAGCACACTCAGCATCACAAACGTGATCAGTTGATTGGACTGGGGGGGACGACTCGGGCTGCGCATGCTGACCTCCTCACTACGGGATGCGAAGTTCCATACCGATGGTGATGTAATCGGGGTTGAACCCGACCTTGTCCGCGTTGGCGTCAATCAGGGCCTGCGGCGTAATGTTGAACCGGCGCGCGATGCTGTAGAGCGTGTCGCCCTTGACCACCACATAAATGCCGGGGCTGGCGGCGCTGGCGCTGGCGCCGGTTTCCGCCTGGCCGGCGGCCCCCGGCGGGGGCGTGGTTAAGTCGGCCTCACTTGGCAGGGCCGGCTCCGCCGGGTTGGTGGGGAAGAGCAGCCCCTGGGCCGTATAAGGGCCGCTGTCGGGCTGCCATTGCCCTTCACCCAGCAAGGTGTTAAGCGTGCCGGCCGTCAGCCGGAAGGTGTGGCTGCTCAAGGCAAACTCGGGGATGGACTGCACCGTGACTTCAACCGTGTCCTCCGGCCGGACGCCGCGCGCCGGCCCGTCCAGTTTGGCGCCGATCACCAGCTTAAGGCCGCCCAGGATGGCTGCGGCGCGGGTCTCGTCCGGCGGCGCCTGCGTCAGCCAGCTGGCCATCTCAGCCCAGCGCTTGCGGGCGTAAGCTTCCAGCAGGCGCGGATTGCACTGGGCGAGCAGCGCATTGGCCGCGCTGGTGATGGTCTCCGCCTGGTTGGCGTCTTGATAGCTGGCCTGGACCATCTGGTTGTAGAGCGGCTCGCATTGTTGGATCCGCTTTTGCAGCCAGATCGCCAGGAGATCGCCCGGGTTCTGATCCAGGGCGTAGCGCGTCTGCTGGGCCACGTTCTTCAAGCTGACGCCAAAAGGCAGCGCCCGTCCACCGGCGTCCAGACCGCGCCAGAGCAGCAGGCCGCCCTCGGAGAAGGGGCTGCTGCGGATGTACGTGGCCGGCCGGGGCGTGGCGGTCGGCGCCGCCGGGGTGGCGCCGGCGGCCGGCGCGGTCGGCACCACCACCACCGGCGTAATCACCACGCCGCCGCCGGTGATGCCGCTGTTGAGCGGCTGGCCGTAACCCAGGCCGGTGGCCACTTCCGCGCCCACCGTGCCCCAGTACGACAAGCTTTCCGTGCGCGCGGTCTTGGCGGTCTCACCCGCCACGCGGGCCAGCAGATCGCCCAGCAGGCTGTTGTTGAGTTGGGCGCTGGCCAGCAGGAAAATAAAGGACGCAAAGCAAATCAGGCCGACTCCGACAATCGACGCTAAGAACGAGTTGACGGTTTTGCTGATTTGATCCATAGGACCCTTCCCTGGCGCTGGCGGCGGTGATTTGCTCATCCCGACCTTCGGCTCGTCAGAGCTGAACGCCCAACGCGAGCAGCTCTTCCGGTGAATAGTAAATCAAAACCCAGGCCCGAAAGAGCCGGTAGACTACGCGCACGCCGGCGCGGCCTTCGGGGGTTTGGGCTTGCGGCGCGAACGCCCGCACCGCTTGATCAAGCGGGGCCGGGAGCGCGTCCGCGCCCTGGCCCGCCCGCAATAGAGCTTCAGTCAGCAACAGCCCCAACACCGGCGTTGGCACCAAGTGCTCTTCGCCGGCCGGCGCGGTCAGGGCGCTCGCGGGCCGGCCCGCCGCCAGGCTGGGAGCCGCGGCCGCCAGCCGCGTCATGCGGTCCTGCAGCACGCTCCAATACCAGGCGTGCTGGTCCACCTCCCAGGCGCCGGGGTTGTAGCCGCACAGCGCCGACCAGACATCGCCGTTCGCCCACCAGCTGCCCCAACAGCCGCTGACCGTCAGGTACCGGGTGGTGCACTCGGCCACCGCCGCCGGATCGTTCCAGACATCCGTGGAGGGCGCGTCCCCGCACACCCCGCCCGGCGCGAAGTGTTCGGGCAGCAACTGCGTGCGGCCCACCGCGCCGGCCGAGGAGCCGTATAAATCCTCGGCCCGAATCGTCTTGCCCAGCCGCCGGCCCAGCGCCTGCAGAGCCGGGTTGGCGGCGATCACGGTCAGCCCATCACGC
>JAGOBN010000700.1 GCA_017999235.1 Anaerolineales bacterium
CCGCCATCCTGGAGCTGCTCCGCAAAACGTGCGATGAGCTGACGGCCACCATCGTGATGGTGACGCACGACCCGCGCGCGGCTTCCTTCGCGGACCGCGTGGTCTTCATCAAGGACGGCCGGATTGTGCGGGAGCTGAAAAACGAAGCCGGCCGCCACGTCCAGCCGATTGTGGACGTGATGGCCGGCCTGGAGCTGTAAGCCGGCGCGGCTACGGCTCGAGGACGAGTTTGAGGAAGACGTCCACCACGCGCGGGTCGAACTGCCGGCCGGCCTCGGCGCGGATATAGTCCACCACCCGCGCCACCGGCCAAGCCGGCCGGTAGGGCCGGTCCGAGCGCAGCGCGTCCCAGACATCCGCCACCGCGAACAAGCGCGCCGCCAGCGGGATGGCGTCCCCGGCCAGGCCGCGCGGATACCCGGTGCCATCCCACTTCTCGTGGTGGCAGTAGGGGATTTCCAGCGCCGGCCACAAGAACGCGATGGGCGCCAGCATATCGTAGGCCAGCTGCGGGTGCTGGCGCATCACGCTCCATTCCTCGGCCGTCAACGGCCCCGGCTTCAATAGGATCCCATCCGGCACGCCCATCTTGCCGATGTCGTGCAGCAGCGCGCCGCGCCGCACATGCACCAGTTCGTCATCCGTCATCCCCAGGGCGCGGGCCAGGCGCATGGTCATCTCCGTCACCCGCCGGGTATGGCCCTCCGTCTCCTTGTCGCGCAGATCCAGCGCGCGCGACCAGCCCTCGATGGTGGCGTCATAGGCCTGGCGCAGCTCGGCGTTGGAGTGCTGCAGGCCCTGGAAGAGCTCGGCGTTCTCCACCGCGATGGCGGCCTGGTCGGCGAAGATCTCCAGGAACCCCAGCCGTTCCGCGTCCAAATACAGGTGCGCGCGGTGGAAAAGTTCCAGCACGCCTTTGACCTGGCCCTTGACCACCAGGGGCGCGGCCACATACGTCACAAACTGCTCCTGCGCCAGATCGGCGGCGCGTTCGCCGGCCAGGGGCGTGGCGGTCAGGTCCGGCAGGACGATCAGCCGCCGCTCCAAGAGGGCCGGGCCAGGCCCCACGGTGTCGAGCGTGACCGGGCCGGCAAACGGCCGGCCGCGCCAGCCCCGGCTGCCGGCCAGGGTCAGCGTCTGCCACTGCGGATCGAGCAGCAAAATATCGGCGGCGTCCACGCCCAGCTGCGCGGCCACCTGTTCCAGCAGGACCTCCAGCGTCAGCCGCGCGTCGAGGTTGGAGGTGATGGCGCGGTCCACCTGGCGCAGCGCCTGCAGCTGGCTCAGCCGCTGGACGGTTTGCTCGTGCAGCGCGGCGCGGTGCAAGGCATTGGCCGCGATCTCCGCCAGCGACGCCAGGACGCGCACGTCCGCGTCGTGGAAGGGCTTGGGCCGGGCCGCCCAGAGCGTGCCGATCATCTGGCGCTGGGCCAGCATGGGCAGGCAGATCACGGCGTACAGGTCGGCCACCTTCAAGCCGTGGTAGAAGCGCGGGTCTTGACGGATATCGTCCTGGATGTAGGGCCGGCCCGTCTCCAGCACGTGCCGCATGATCGCCTCATCCGGCGGGAACTGCAGATTGGTGAAGTCCACCCACTCCCCAAAGCCAAACTGCTGTTGGCCGTCGGGGGTGGCTTCTTCATGCAGGGCCAGGGCGGTGCCGCGCGCTTCCAGGAGGCGGGCCACCTGATCCAGGATGATGGCGGGCATGGCCGCCCGGTTCACGGCCCCGCGCAGCGCGCTGCTCAGGCGGGCCACGGCTTCCAGCTCCCGTTCGCGCTGCTTGCGGACCGAGATGTCCTGTTTGATGGCGACGAAGTGGGTGATCCGCCCGGTCTCGTCGAGCACCGGGGTGATGGTCTGTTCCTCGTCGTAGAGCTGGCCGTCCTGCCGGCGGTTGACCAGTTCGCCGGACCAGATGCGGCCGGCGGCGATGGTCTCCCACAGGGCCTGATAAAACTCGGGGGCGTGCCGGCCGGATTTCAGCAGGCGCGGCGTGTGGTGGATGGCCGCGGCAAAGGGATAGCCGGTGAGCGCGCTGAAGGCCGGGTTGACCCATTCAATCGCGCCGGCGCGGTTGGTGATGACAATGGCGTTGGCGGCCGCGTTGAGGGCCGCGCTTTGCAGGCGCAGGGTGGCCTCGATCCGTTTGCGCTCGCTGATATCGCGGATGATGCTGGTGAAAACCTCGCCGTTGGCGGTTTGCACGCGGGTGAGCGAGAGCTCCAGCGGGAACGCCTCGCCGGACTTGCGCCGGCCGAGCAATTCGACCGTGTGGTTGAGGACGGCCCCCAACGCCGCCAGCATGGGAGCCGGGTCGTCGGCCGCGGCGCGCGGCTCGGCGGGCAGCCAGGTCTGCACGAGCCGGCCCAACACCTCGGCCGGCGCGTACCCAAAGATCGCCTCGGCGGCCGGATTGAAGAAGAGCAGGCGGCCGGCGGCGTCGGCCACCAGGATGGCGTCCGGCGCGGTCTCGGCCAGCCCGCGGAAACGCGCCTCGCTTTCGCGCAGCGCCGCCTCGATGGCCCGGCGGGCGGTGATATCGCGGACGGTGCTGAGCAGAATCGGCTCGGCGTCCAACACGGCGTGGATGACATGGACCTCCACCGGGAACTCCCGGCCGTCGCGGCGGCGGTGGACGGTCTCAAAGGACAGCGTGTTCTCCTGCGCCTCCGCCAGCTGGCGGTCGATCTCCGGCAGGGTGTGCGGGGCGCGCAGATCATGGATGCGCCGCGCGCGGATCTCGTCCGCCGTGTAGCCATAGGCCTCCAGCGCCGCGCGGTTGGCTTCGATAATGCGGCCGTCGGCGGCGCGCAGGAACAGCAGGCTGTCATGCGTGTGCTCGGACAGCAGCTGATACCGGCGCAGCACGGCCTCGCCCGCCCGGCGCTCGGTGATGTCCGTCACCAGCGTGGCGAACT
>JAGOBN010000701.1 GCA_017999235.1 Anaerolineales bacterium
GCGTCAGGCGGTAGCCCTGCGCGCGGATGCGCGCCGCGTAATCCGAGGTCGTGTGAGTCATCGCGTCTGATTGTTGTTGCGAATAGTTGCAACAATTGTAGCCGGCTTTGCCGGCGGCGCAATAGAACAAAGCCGGCGTGTATGAGGGTTGGCGGCGACGCTTACGAAAAGCGCCGGCCGCCAAAGAC
Source organism: Anaerolineales bacterium (assembly GCA_017999235.1). Next base: position 189 of record JAGOBN010000701.1, read on the forward strand.
CACGGCGGAACGCGGCTGGGCGCCCGCTTGTTATCCGGTCAAGTTCGCTTAACGATAGATGGCGCCAGACTGAACCACCTCAAAGGCGCTGCCCGGCACCAGCTTGAGCTGATCGAGATCGTTGTCATCCCAGCGGACATCCGCGGCGCCGGTGATAAACCAGTTGCTGCCGTTGTCGGCCACGATCAGGCCGTAACGCTGCAAGGCCAGCAGCAGCACGCGCGTCTGGCCCGCGAAGCCGGCCAGGCTGAAGCTGGCCTTCAAGCGCAAGCGCAGCCCCATCGGCGGGGCGTGCGGGTCGGTGGTGCTGGAGGCATAGTGGGTGGCCGGCAGCACAAAGGCGCGCTGGGTGCGGCTGAAGGTCACCCGCAGCGCGTGCCGGATGGCGCCGGCCTGGACCTCATCCACGCGCGCCAGGCCCGGCAGGATCGGCAGGCCGGCGGCGTCGGCCGAGGTCCAGTACAAGGGCCGCAGCGCGTTGGAGGTCAGATCAAAGACCGCGCCCGAGTCGGCGTCCCAACCCGCGCTCTGCGGAAAGGCGCGATACAGCTCATACAGCTTGCACTCGCCGGCGCGCACCACCAGCACGTGCCGGTCGCCGCTGGCGGCCGCGCCGCCTTCGATGGGGGTGTTGAGCGGGATGGGATACGGGCCGGGGTCGCTCTCATCGCCGTAGGCCGTGAAGTTGATGGGCAGCCGCGGTTCGGCGGCCGGCACCACCCGGTAAGGGATGCCGTATTGGCCGTTGCCGCCGAAATCGGCGTGGAGCTTGTCGGTGTCCGTGGCGCTCAAGTTGAGAATGTAGTTGATGTAATTGTCCGAGTTGGGGTCCACCGGATCGCCCGAAACATCCCGGTTCCAGGCGTTATCGGCCGGAAAAACCGGACAGCCGCCCAGCTTCACCGGGCTCTCAAACCGATACACCACCGGCAGATACAGCACCGCGGCCTGAGCGGCGGCCGGCGTCAGCCGCGCACCCAGGATCAGCACCAGCCCCAGCCATATCCCGCTCTGCAATCGGCGCATGCCAGCCTCGTCTGCCCACCGGGGAAAGACCGGGGGCCTGTGGTTAATGTACACCCGGCCCCGCCCCGCTGACAGCGGCATTTTTCCGGAGCCGGCCGCGCCCAGATCGGCTATGATGGCGGCATGTCCGGGCTGCTGCGCGCCGGGTTGCGCGTCTTCTTTCGCTATCTGTACACCGATTTCGCCTGGGCCTACGACTTTGTCAGCGGCGCGGTCTCGCTGGGCCATTGGCGGGCGTGGCAGCGCGCCGGCCTCAGCCGGCTGCGGGGCCGGCGCGTGCTGGAGATCGCCCACGGCACCGGCGATATACTGCTGGACCTGAGCGCGCTGGGGATTCAGGCGGTCGGGCTGGATCTCTCGCCGGCCATGGGCCGGCAGGCGCGGCGCAAACTGGGCCGCCACGGCGTGGCCGTGCCGCTGACGCGGGCGCGCGTCCAAGCCCTGCCCTTCGCGGATCAGACCTTTCCCAGCCTGCTGGCCACCTTCCCCACCGATTTCATCGTCGACCCGGCGGCTTTAGCCGAGTTCGCGCGCGTGCTGAAGCCGGGCGGCGTGCTGGTGGCGGTGCCGGCCGCGCAGATCACGGGGCCGGCGCTGCCAGAGCGCTGGGCGGACTGGCTCTTTCGCGTTACGGGGCAATCCGGCACCGAGTGGTTTGGGCCGCTGCTGGAGCGTTACGCGGACGCCGGCCTGACCGCGCGGATTGAGCGCGTGGCTTTGCCCGCCAGCCTGGTGACCCTGCTGGTGGCTGAGAAGCCCTGGCCGCCCCTCCGGTAGAATATGGGTATGCTGCCTCGTTGGCTCCGTCCGCGCTGGCTGAGACACCTGGCCCGCGATCTGCGGGACACGCTGATTATCCTGCGCCAGTTTCGCGGCGCGCTGGCCGCCTTCGCGGTGACGGTGGGGGCCGGCGGCGGCGCGTACTACTGGCTGGCCCAACAGGCCGGCGAGCCGCGCCCCGCCTCCTTCGTGGAAGGCGCTTACATCGCGCTGAGCATGATCTTTCTGCAAGCCAACTTGAGTTTCCCGGCGCTCTGGTATTTACAGATTTTCTTCTTCCTGATGCCGCTGCTCGGCCTGGGGATTCTCGGCCAAGGGGTGACGGATATCGGCGTGCTGCTGTTCAACCGGCAGGCGCGCGGGGAGGCCTGGCAAGTGGCCGTCGCCAAAACATTCTCTAATCACATCGTCGTGGTCGGGCTGGGCCACCTGGGCTTCCGCGTGGCGCGCGCCCTGCATGAATTGGGCGAGCCGTTTGTGTGCGTGGAACAGAACCCGGAGGCCTCCCTGGCGCTGCAGGTGCAGGAGTGGGATGTCCCCATCATCCGCGGTGACGCGCTCAAACACGACACGCTGCGGCAGGCCGGCCTGGAGCGCGCCCACACCGTGGTGCTGGCCACCAGCGACGACATCATGAACCTGCAGATCGCCATCCATGCCCGGGCCGTCAACCCGCGGGCGCGCACCATCGTGCGGCTGTTTGATGATGATTTCGCGCGCGAGGTGACGACGGCGTTTGGCATCACCTCCGCCTTCAGCGCCTCCGCCCTGGCCGCGCCCACCTTCGCGGCCGCGGCCGCCAACTTGGACGTGGTGCAGTCGGTGATGTTGAACGGGCGCGTGCTGAACTTAAGCCGCTTCACGCTCAGCCCGCAGGCCAGCCTGGTCAACCAGACGGTGCAGCAGGTGGAGCACCACTTGGATC
>JAGOBN010000067.1 GCA_017999235.1 Anaerolineales bacterium
CACCCAGCCCCCGGCGCCCACCGAAGCGGCGCGCTCCATTTTCCCGCCCGTCGGCGCCGACGAGTGGCAGAAGGGGTCGGCCGACGCCCGCCTGACCATCATCGAATACGCCGACTATCAGTGACCGTACTGCGCCAGTGTCGCGCCCGTGTTGGCGCGGCTCACCGAGCAGTACCCGAACGATGTGCGCTGGGTCTACCGCCATTTCCCGCTGGACGGCCATGATAAAGCCCAGCTCGCGGCCGAAGCGGCTGAGGCGGCCGGCGCCCAGGACAAATTCTGGGAGATGGATGAACTGCTGTTTGCCGAGCAGAGCCTGTGGACGGGCTTGAGCGCCGCCGATTTCCGGCTGAAGCTGACCGAGTACGCCACCCGGATCGGCCTGGATGAGGCGCGGTTCGCGGCGGACCTGGACGGCGGCGCTTTCACGGCCAAGGTCCGGGCCGCCTTCGACGCCGCCACGAACATCACCCTGCCGGATGGCAGCGTCACCAGCCTGCCCGGCACGCCGTTCTTTGTGGTCAACGACCAGCCGTATCAGGGGCCGGCCGCCTACTGGGCGTTTGAAGCGCTGATCAAGCTGGAGCTGCTCAAGGACCGGCAATTCAGCGCGCCGGAAGAAGTGATCGACCCGTTCAAGCGTTATACCGCCACGCTCAAGACCGCCCAGGGCGACATCGTGGTGGAACTCTACGCCGAGCAGGCGCCCATCACGGTGAACAACTTCGTCTTCCTGGCGCGCCAGGGCTGGTTCGACGGCGCGCCCTTTCACCGCGTCCTGCCCGGCTTTGTGGCGCAGACCGGCGATCCCACCGGCACCGGCTACGGCGGGCCCGGTTACTACATCAAGAATGAGATTGTGCCGGAGCTGAAGTTCGACGCGGCCGGCGTGCTGGGCATGGCCAACTCCGGCGCCGACACCAACGGCAGCCAATTCTTCATCACCCTGGCGCCGGCCGCCAACCTGGACGGGCAGTACACAGTCTTTGGCCAAGTCCTGCAAGGCTTGGACGTCGTCCAGGCCCTGACGCCGCGCGATCCGCAGCAGAACCCGGAGGCGCCCCCCGGCGACCTCCTCTTATCCGTTGTTATCGAGGAGCAATAACCCCTATGTCCACCCTGTCCCTGCGCGCCGGCCTGGCCGCGCTCGCACTCCTGGGCCTGGCCGCCTGCAGCCCGGCCGCCACCCCGGCGCCGGCCGCTGGATCCGCCGGCAATCCCGCGGCCGCCAAGACCACCCAGTGGTCGGCCGAGCCGGCCATGCAAATCGACGCCAACAAGCAGTATGTCGCCACCATCGACACCGTTAAAGGCAAGATTGTGGTGGAACTCCTGCCCAAAATCGCGCCGCGGACCGTCAACAGCTTTGTCTTCCTGGCTCGCCAGGGCTTCTATGACGGCGTTACCTTTCACCGGGTGCTCTCGGGGTTCATGGCCCAGGGCGGCGACCCCACCGGAACCGGCCTGGGCGGGCCGGGCTATGAATTCCCCAACGAAACCGACCCCAGCGTGACTTTTAACCAGGCCGGCCTGCTGGCCATGGCCAACGCCGGCCCGGACACTAACGGCAGCCAGTTCTTTATCACCTACGACGCCACGCCGCACCTGGACGGCGGCTACACCATTTTCGGCCGCGTGACGAGCGGCCTGGAAGTGGCGCTGGCTCTGACCCCGCGCGACCCGCAGGCGGACCCCAACGCGCCGCCCGGCGATGTGATCAACACCATCACCATCGAAGAAAAATAAGCGCCTTCAGAGCAGGGCAGTTAAACGGCGCCGGCCCTTCCGCATGGAAGGGCCGGCGTTTTTCTTGGGACGCGGGACGCTCAGTCGTTGGCGGGCGCGGGCGAGCTGGCGGGAGCTTTGCGGCTGCGGATGACTTCCCAGACCGCCGGCAGCACCGAAATGGCGATGATGGCCATGATGACCAGCGAGAAGTTTTCCTTCACAATCGGCAGGTTGCCGAAGAAATAACCGCCCAGCGTGAACAGCGCCGTCCATATGATCCCGCCCACCACGTTATAGGTGACGAAGTGGCCGTAATTCATCCGGCCCACCCCGGCCACAAACGGCGCAAAGGTCCGGATAATGGGGATAAAGCGCGCTAGGATGATGGTCTTGCCGCCATGTTTCTCATAAAAGGCGTGCGTGCGATCCAGGTACTCGCGCTTTAGAAAGCGTGAGTTGGTGCTGAAGACGCGCGGGCCAATGTAATGACCGATCCAGTAATTGACGGTATCGCCCAGGATTGCCGCCGCCGTCAGCAGGGCAAACAGCACCCACACATTGAACGAGCCCAAGGCCGCCAGCGAGCCGGCCGCGAACAACAGCGAGTCGCCCGGCAAAAAGGGCATAATGACCACGCCGGTCTCGACAAAGATCACCAGGAACAGCAGGGCATAGCTCCAGACCCCCATGCTGCGGACGATCACATCCAGGTGGGTATCCATGTGCAGGATAAAATCAACAAACCAGGCGATCAAACCAGTAATGGCTTCCATAGACGACCTAACACTCCTTGTGAATTTGCTTGAACCCACTCCGCGCCCGGTCTGCTTTGGGCCGGCTCCCCGGCGCCGGTTTCTCGGGCCGCGGGACACCTTGGTTGGCGAAGCGATCGGGAGACATCCTAAGGCCGGGCAGGTTGCGCGGCCAGCCAAAGCGGAGTAAAACTGTGGCGGCGCAGGATTAGCGGGCATTATAGCGGGAAAATTCGGCCGCCCGGATAGGAGGAAAGTCGCCCTGCAGCTTGTCTTATCGTCAATTCACTTGACAGCCCATTTTCGCTATGCTACATTACCGCGCGCTTAGCCCACAGCAATGCGCTCATTTCCTTCCTGGCCCAGGAGGACGCAGCCTTGACCAAGTCCCGTACTGAACTGATGGTAGAACGCCTGCGCGATATGCAGGTGAGCAGCCCCGATATTGAAGCCTCGGCGGTGGTCAGCGTGGATGGCTTGCCCATCGCCACGGCCCTGCCGCGCGAAGTGGAAGAAGACCGCGTCTCCGCGATGTCAGCGGCGATGCTCTCGCTCGGTGAGCGGATCGCGTCTGAACTGGGCCGCGGGGCCCTGACCGAGGTGTACATTAAGGGCGAGAAAGGCTACGTCATCCTGCAGTCGGTGGGGACCGAAGCCGTGCTGACGGTGCTCGCGCGCGAGGGCGCCAAAATGGGCCTGGTGTTCCTGGATATGCGCCGCGCGGCCGAAGACCTGGCCAAGCTCGTCTGAGCGCCGCCCAGCGGGAGTTCGAGCGTGGACCCTATCGCCAAAAGCGGCCTCCACTACCCTAACCGGATTGCGCGCATCTACCTCCAGGCGATGGAGGAGATCATGGGCAAGAATGGCTTGAACGCCATTCTGAACATGGCCAATCTCAAGCATCTGATCGACAACTACCCGCCGGAAAACCTGGACCGGGAATTTGACTTCGCCGATTACTCCTCGCTGAACGGCGCGCTGGAGGAGATGTACGGCCCGCGCGGCGGCCGGGGCTTGGCGCAGCGCGCCGGCCGCGCCTCCTTCGCCCAGGGCCTGCGCAATTTTGGCGCGCTGGCCGGCGCCGGCGACCTGGCTTTCAAAGTCCTGCCGCTGCCCGCCAAGCTCAAGCTCGGCATCCCGGCCATGGCCAAGATCTTCTCCTCGGTCAGTGATCAAAAGAGCACCGTGGAGGAGACCCCGGACGAATTCATCTACACGATGAAACCCTGCCCGGTGTGCTGGGGCCGCAAGAGCGACAAGCCCATGTGCTACGCCGGCATCGGCCTGCTGCAAGAAGGCCTGAAGTGGGTCTCCGGCGGCCACGAGTTCAAAGTCTTCGAAACCAAGTGCGTGGCCTGCGGCGACGACGCCTGCGTGCTGGTAGTCCCCAAAGAGCCAACCAGCTGAGCCGGCGGCCATGAGCGCGCGGCCGACTCTGCTCATCGTCGAGGACGAGCCCAACCTGGCCCGGCTGCTGGTCGAGTTCTTCGACGCCCAGGGCTATGCCGCCCAGGCCGTGGAGGCGGGGCTGGAAGCCGTCGATCTGTGCTGGGAGAACCCGCCCCAGCTGGCGCTGCTCGATATCCACCTGCCCGACATCACCGGTTACGACATCGCCCAACGGCTGCGCGCCAGCCGCCGCACACGCGAGATCCCCGTCATCTTCCTCACCAGCCACCGCGGCCGCGCCGACCGGCTGCAAGGGCTGGCCCTGGGCGCCGTGGACTACATCGCCAAACCGTTTGATCTGCAAGAGTTGGAGCTGCGCGTCCGCAACGCATTACAGCGCCGGCAGGTCTCCGCTCAGGCGCGGTATGATCCGATCACGGGGCTGCCGGAAGGGGACCTGGTGGACGAGCACCTGCGGCTGCTGGCCGGCCAGGCGGAGGGGGCCGCGATCGTGGTTACGGTGCGCCACTTGGAGCGCTTTCAGGAGGCGTATGGGTTTGTGGCGGCGGCGGATGTCCTGCGCGCGGTCAGCCTCAAGCTCAGCCGCGTGGCCGAGACCACGGCCGTCGCTTTCGTGGGCGTGCTGGAAACCGGGTGTTTTGTGATGCTCACCCTGCGGGCCGACGTCCCCGCGGTCAGCCGCGCCCTGCAGGCCGAGATCAGCCAGACGTTGGAGTATTTTTATCCGCTTGAGGACCGCCCGGACCCCCTGGACACCGAACGCCACTTGAACCTCAAGGCGGCCAGTGTGAGCTTGGCCGCCGATGCCGCCCAAGACCAGACCGCCTTGCGGCGGCTCCTCGTGCAGGCCGGCCGGTAAACGGCCGCCGCCGGCGTCCCCGTCTGTTAGGTGCCACGCATGAACGTGACCGTAGTTGTGCCGACCTACAACGAGGTCGATAACTTAACCGCGTTGGCCGAAGCCTTGTGGAGCCTGCCGCTGGCCCCGCACCTGCTGGTGGTGGATGACGCCTCGCCGGATGGCACCGGGCAATTGGCCGAGCAACTGCGCGCCGCCCATCCCCGCCAACTGAGCGTCCTCCACCGGGCCGGCAAACTGGGGCTGGGCACCGCCTACATCACCGGCTTTCGCCAGGCGCTGGCGGCCGGCGCCGATGTGATCATCCAGATGGACGCCGATTTCTCCCACTCCCCCAGCTATTTGCCGGCGTTGGTGGAGCGCCTGGCCGAGTACGATGTCGTCGTCGGGTCACGCTATGTTCCCGAAGGCAAACTCGATGAGCAGTGGGAGCCCGGCCGCGTGCTGCTCTCCGCCTGGGCCAACTTCTACGCGCGCACCCTGCTCGGCATCCGGGTCAAAGACGCCACCGCCGGTTTCAAAGCCTGGCGGGCGGCCACCCTCGCCGGCCTGGGCCTGGACCGGATCCGCTCCAACGGCTATGTGTTCCAGGTGGAGATGGCGTATGTGACCGAGCAGCTGGGCTACCACGCGCTGGAGCTGCCGATCTATTTTGAAGACCGGCGCATCGGCCGCTCCAAGATGGATATCCCCACCAAACTGGAAGCCGCCTGGCGGGTCTGGGAAGTGCGCTGGCGGCACCGCCGGCTGACCCCGCGGGATCGCCGCGCCTGAACGCCCCGATGCTCAAACGCTTTCAACTCGATCTGCTCGTCGCCGGCTTGCTGCTGCTCCTGCCGCTGATCCTGTTCTGGCCGGTGACGGCCGGCGACCGCACCTTGATCCCGGCGGACGCGCTGACGGCCGTGGAGCCGTACCGCAGCGCCGCCGCGCAGTTCAACCTGGCCGGCCCGCCGCAGAATGCGCTGCTGCAAGACCTGGTCCTCGAAAACTATCTGTGGAAAAAATTCATCCTGGAGTCTATCCAGGCCCGCGAGCTGCCGCTCTGGAATCCCTATATCTTCAGCGGCGTGCCGTTCCTGGCGGCCGGCCAGCACTCGGCGCTGTACCCGTTCGCGCTGATCTACTACGTCTTCCCCCTGCCCCGCGCCTACGGCGTCTTCACGGTCTCGCAGTTGTTTATCGCGGGCCTGTTCATGTACCTGTTCCTGCGCGTGCTCGGCCTGCGCCGCGCCGGCGCCGCCCTGGGCGCGATCTTGTATCAGCTGTGCGGCTTCATGGTGGTGAGCGTGGTCTTCCAGATGATCATCGCCGCCGCCGCCTGGCTGCCGCTGATCCTGACGATGATCGAACTGCTGGCGCGGCAGCAGCCGGCCCTGGGCGGCCGGCCGGCCAGCGTGCCGTGGCTGGTGCTGGGGGCCGGCGCACTGGGGCTGCAGATCCTGGCCGGCCACGTGGAGATCACGTATTACACCCTGCTGGTGTCCGGCGCGTACGCGGCCTGGCGGCTGGGCGGGCTGTGGTGGGCCGCCCGGCGCGACCCGGCCCAGCGTCCGGGGGCCCTGGCCCTCGTCCTGCGGCGCGGCGCCGCCATGCTGGCCCTGGCGCTGCTGGGCCTGGCCCTGGCGGCCATTCAGTTTGTGCCGCTGTTTGAGCTGGCCAGCACCAGCTTCCGCACCGGCCGGGCCACCTTCGATGAGATCGTGGGCTGGGCCTTCCCGTGGCGGCACGCGCTGGTGTACCTGATCCCCAATTTCTACGGCAACCCCAGCCACCACAGCTATTTTGACCTATTCACCGGGGCCTGGACGCCGGCCACGGTCAATCTGCAAGGTCAGCCGGCCGACACGATCGTGTGGGGCGTTAAGAACTACGTCGAGGGCGGCACCTACCTGGGCCTGCTGCCGCTCCTGCTGGCGGCCTATACAGCCTGGCGCTGGCTCCGGCGCAATCGCCGCCCCCTTGATCATCCAATCACCCAATCCCCCGCCTTCCAAACCAGCGTTCCCTTCTTCCTGCTGCTGGCCTTCTTCTCCCTCGCGTTTGCGTTCCCTACGCGCCTCTACGCCCTGATCTTCTGGCTGCCCGGCCTCAACCAACTGCACTCGGCCTTCCGCTGGGTGTGGCCGCTGACGCTGGCCGTGGCGGTGCTGGCGGCGTATGGCGTGGAGCTGCTGCAGGCGGAACGCCCTCCCGGTTCCAAGGAGCGGGCGGCGGCTGACGGGCAACAGAAGCCCTCCCTGGCCCGCGGCCCATGGGCTGTGATCTGGCTAGGCGCGGAGCCTTCGTTCGCGGCGCTGCTCGCCAGTTTGTCCGTCTGGGGCGGCGCCGGGGTGCTGACCGGCCTGGCGTTTATCCGCTGGCGCTATGACCTCTTCGCCGCCTTCATGGATCGCCTGGTGCGCGAGCTGGCGCTGGCCGAGAACGCCTTCCGCGACGGGCGCATGTTCTTCTCCTACACCGCCGGCTGGACGGCGCTGTTCGCGGGGACGCTGATCGCCGCCGGGCTGGTCCTGCGTCTGAGCCGCGGCCGCTGGACCTGGCGCCCCGCTGGGCGCGGGACAGGCGGCCGGCTGGTCTGGCCCTTTCTGGCGCTGGGCGTCCTGGCGGTGGATTTGCTGGCGGCCGGCTGGGGCTTCAACCCCGCCGTGGACCCCGCCCTGCTGAGCTACACCCCGCCCTCGGCCGCGTTCTTACAGCAGGATACCGGCCTGTGGCGCTTCACCAGCTATGACCCGGCCGGCCAGAAACCCTACAACGCCAATATCGGCTGGTTCTTTAATTTCCAGGATGTGCGCGGCTACGACTCGCTGTTCTCGCGCCAGTACGCGGACTACATGACGCTGATCCAGCCGCAATACGAGCTGGATTACAACCGCATCGCGCCGATCAGCACCAGCACCGCGCTGGACTCGCCGCTCCTCGATCTGCTCAACGTCAAGTACGTCGTCTCGCTGGCGGACATCCCCAACCCCAAGTTCACGCGCGTCTACAGCGGCGAGGTGCAGATCTACCAGAACCTGGCCGTCATGCCCCGCGCCTATCTCCTGCCCCAGACCGCCACGCTGGCCGTGGACGATCTCGCCCAGGCCGTGCAGCAGTTCGACCCGCGCCAGTACGTGATGGTGGCGCCGGCCGACGCGCTGGGCGTGGCGTTTGCGCTGCCGGCCGCGGCGGTGCCGGCGGCGGTGACCGGCTATACGCCCAACGAAGTCTTCGTGGAGGCTGAAGCGGCGGAGCCCAGCTGGCTGGTGTTGAACGACGCCTTCTTCCCCGGCTGGAAGGCCTTTCTTCGGCCGCGCGGCGCGCCCGACAACACCGAACAAGAGCTGACCATTGCGCGCGTCAACGGCAATTTCCGGGGGGTGACCGTGCCGGCCGGCGCCTGGACCGTGCGCTTCAAATATTCACCGGTCAGCGTGCGGCTGGGCGGCCTGGGCTCGCTGGTGGCCGGCGTCACACTGGTGTTCCTGTTAGGCGTGTGGGTCTGGCGCTACTTCTACCAGGAGAGCAAGATCGATTCGACCGCGCGCCGGATCGCCAAAAACTCGGTCGCGCCGATGGCCTTGAATTTGATGAACCGCGGCCTGGATCTGGTCTTCGCCGTGTTCATGCTGCGCGTGCTGGGGCCGGCCGACACCGGCAAGTATTACTTCGCCGTCGTCATCTTCGGCTGGTTTGCCATCCTCACCAACTACGGGCTGGACACTTTTCTCACCCGCGAAGTCTCGCGCGACCGCGCGCACGCCAACCGCTATCTCATCAACACCACCGTCCTGCGCCTGCTGCTGGGCCTGGTGGTCATGCCGGGGCTGGCGGCGCTGCTCCTGGCGCGCCAGGCCCTGCCGGCCGTGACCCTGCCCTTTGGGCTGGGGGTGCTGGCGCCGGAGCCGCTCTCGGCCGATACGCTGTGGGCCATCGGCCTGCTGGTGCTGGCCCAGGCGCCGGCCACGGTGGCCGCCGGCTTCAGCGCGCTGTTCTACGTGTATGAGAAGGCCGAGTATCCGGCCGCCGTCACCACCGTGACCACCCTCATCCGGATCACGCTCAGCACCATCGCCCTGGTGCTGGGCTGGGGCATCGTCGGTCTGGCCGGCACCAGCATGATCGTGAACGTGATCACGCTGGCCATCCTGGGCGTTTTGGTCTGGCGGAACTTCTTCCGCCCGCACTGGGAACTGGATTGGGGCCTGCAGCGCGGCGCGGCGCGCGAGAGCTTCCCGCTGATGCTCAATAACCTGCTGGCCACCTTGTTCTTCAAAGTGGACGTCACCTTGCTGGAGCCGCTGCGGAACTTCACGGAGGTGGGCTGGTACAGCGCCGGCTACAAGTTTATCGACGCCTACAACGTGGTGCCGTCGCTCTTCACCTTCGCGCTGTTCCCGGTGCTGGCCCGCCAGGCGCACCAGCCGGATCAGCGCACCACCGTGCGCTACACCTACGGCTTCGCCGTCAAAGTGCTGGTGACCCTGGCCTTGCCGCTGGCCGTGGTGAACACCTTCCTCGCCACCCCCTTGGTGGGCCTGCTGGGCGGCGCCGAGTTCCTGCCCCACGGCGCGACCGCGCTGGTGCTGCTGGCCTGGTCCATGCCGTTTGGCTGGATCAACAGCGTCACCAACTACGTGCTGATCGCGGCCGGCCAGCAGCGCGGCCTGACGCGCGCCTTTGCGGCCGCCCTGATCTTCAACGTGGTTGGCAACCTGCTGGTGATCCCGGGCTACGGCTTCGCGGGCGCGGCCGCCATGACCATCGCCTCGGAAATTTTTGAGGGCCTGCTGTTCTACTATTACTTCCGGCGCAGCCTGGGCGGCGTGCCGTGGCTGAAGTGGCTGTGGCGGCCGTGGCTGGGGGCCGGCTTGATGGCGGCCATCACCGCGGCGCTGTGGTGGTTCCAGCCCATCCTGGCCCTGCTGGCCGGCGGGGCGGTGTATCTGACCGTCATGGTCGGGCTGCAGGCCTTCAACCCCGAAGAACGGGCGACGTTAGTGGGCATCCTGCCCTCGGGGCTGCGCCGGCGGTTATCCCCGCCCCCCGACGAAAGTCACCCCTAAGGCGTGACATTTGTCCATGACGCCCTGGAAGAGCTGTGCTAAGACATAGGTGTTCCAGCGTACTTTTACAACTCGGCGTCTGGCAAAAGGCACACTCCCTGAAAAAGGAGGCCGCAAAACTAGAGGGTCTAAGACGTTCTGCGAAAGGTTGGGAGCAGAACGTTATGATTGCCAGTTGCACAGGCGCCTACGTTTACTGTGCCAGCCCTATTGAATGCTCCGCAAAACCCGGGTGGCCGCCCGATAAGAAGGGCGGCCCGCTGGCAGGAGCAGCTTCTCGCGGCGACAAACGCGACTGACCGGCAATGGCACAGTAAACCTCCCCGGGCCTGGATATTCGTAAGGAGCACACCCTGAAGACGTCCAGGCCCGATTGATTCTCTCCCCTGTGCTACAGAATACTCTTCCCAAACAACGACGTGACCAGTTCCACCGCCAGCCGGGCGGTGCGGTTGCGGTCGTCCAGAATCGGGTTGACCTCCACAATGTCGAGCGACGCCACCCGGCCGGTGTCGTGCAAGAGCTCCATCAGCAAGTGCGCTTCCCGATACGATAAGCCGCCCGGTACGGGGGTCCCCACGCCGGGGACCTCGGCTGGATCCAGCGCATCCAGATCCAGGCTGATGTGCAGACGGCGCGCCGCGCCCAGGTGCGTCAGCGCGCGGTGCGCGGCGGCGGCCAGGCCGTGCATATCCACATCCCGCATCGTCAGCACCAGAACGCCGGCCGCGCGCAGCGCCTCCCCTTCTTGCGGATCGATATCGCGCGCGCCCAGGATCACCACCTGGTCTGGCCGAAGCTTGGCGCCCGGCCGGCCGATGCCCGTCAGCTCCGGCGCACCGAGGCCCAACAAAGCCGCCAAAGCCATCCCGTGGACATTTCCGGACGGCGTTATCTCCGGGGTGTTGAAATCCCCGTGCGCGTCAATCCACAACACCCCCAGGTCCGGCGCGCCGG
>JAGOBN010000702.1 GCA_017999235.1 Anaerolineales bacterium
GCAGTTTCGGGCAGTGAGCTGGGCCGACCAGGAACACGCCTGGCTGGTGGACAGCGCCGGCCGGCGCTGGTCGCTGGAGGTGGCGACGGGCGCGGTCACCCGCGCGCGCTAATCCGGCTCCGCCCCGCGCCGCCCAGCGCGGCCGGCGGCCTCTCGGCCACCGCCCCCAATCCGCGTTGAACAAGGTCGCCCGGCCGCCGCCGTGGTGCGCGATCTCCAGCCGCATCAACCGCGCCGGCGCGATAGCCGGCCCGCGCCAGGCGAGGCAACGCAGAACGGGCGCCAGGGGCGCGGGCAGGGGTTCCGGGCGCGGCGCCAGCAAGGTCACCCGCGCGCCGTCGGCCGTCGGCGCCGCTTCGGCCACTTCCGGCCGGCGCGTCCGGCCCTAAGCCCTGGTGGGCGCCGATGGCGTGCAGGATCTCGGCCGTCAGGATGATGCGCTCGCGGGGACCGGGCGCAGCCATTCCTGGAGCTTGGGCAAGGCCAGGCTGAGCCCCAGTGCAGCCGTCCGTTGACTGTGCACGGCCAAGCCAGGTCTTGCAGGGCCGCCACCCGCACTTCCGCGTCTTCCCGCGGCAGGTTGTAGTTCAGCGACAGGTGCGGGGAGCTGTCCCCCCCTCCGCCAGCAGGCGCAGGCTGGCGTTGGCCACCACGCGCATGCGTCTCGCCATGGTCGCTCAGCCCCAGTCGCTCACTGGCAGTCCCGTTGGCGCAGCGCCACCCTTGCCGCAATTTATCATCGGCATTGAGGCTCTCCACCAGCGCTTGCCGGCGCGGGTTGTGCCGCGCCGGCACCGTGGAAGGTGCGCGCCGTCGGCCGGCTCAAATCGGCGGCGCTCGAAGTCAGGGTGATCATGGTTCAGCCAGCCAGGCGTCGATCCGGGCCGCCCACGGCGCGCCCACGGCGGCCGGGTCATCGAACGGCCAGCGCAGCCGCTGGCCCATCCCCGAAAAGACCGCCTAACACTTGGTATCGGCATCGGCGCAGACCGTGATCACATAGCCGAAATGCACCTTTCCCAAGTAATCGTTCAGGTGCTTGGAAGTTTGCGCGTGGGCGTCAAGACCGATCTCGTCCAACCCGCGCAGGGTATAGGGGTTGACGCCTTTCAGCTCCAAGCCAGCGCGGTAGACCTCGCAGCGGTCGCCGGCTTTGTGGCGCAGCAGGGCCTCGCCCAGTTGTGCTGGGGATCGATCTATTCAGCCAGGATTTTATCCAGCGCCTCTTTGAGCCGCCGGCCGGCGCCGGCGCCAAATAGCCAGGCGCAGGTTGGCGCGGGCCGTGGCCTCTGAAGAACGCGCCGGCGTCAGCGCCGGTTCCAAACGCGCAAAAAGCGCGGGCCGGAGAGGCTGGCGCAGATTCCGGATTTACCCGCGCCGGCCGCCTTGACGAACTTCATCAAAGAACGGGGTGCCGCGCTGTTCAACTGCGGCGGCCGCATATAAATACATCGCGGCCGACCAGCTTTGCCAGTCTTGCCCTTGGGGTGAACCATCTGACGCCCGAAACCATTCATTGAAGCCATACCGCACGGCATGGTTGCGGGCCGGCCGCACCAAGTCGGTCAACGCGCGCAGTTTTTGTTCAGCCAAGCCAAACTGGCGCGCCGCCACTAAGGCGGCGACGTAGAACGCGTCGACAAACGGCCAGAGGCCGCCATTGTGATAATCACCAGGCTGATTGTAAGCCGCGTACCGGGCGTGCCAATCCGGATCGCTGGGCTGGATGTAGGGGAACAGGCACGGCGGCAGGTCGGCGGTTAAAGCGCCCTGCCCGCGCAGACGCTGGCAATACGCTTCCGTCCAGGCCACGATCTGCTTGGCCCGCGCCGGCGAAGCGATCCCGGACAGGATCGCCAGCGAGTTGCCGAGCAAATCAAACCGCTCGCTGGAATAGCCTTTGTAGGCCCACAGCGCGTAGTGCGGGCCGGTGCGGGCGCGCAAGCCTTCCGGCCGCCGGCGCGTGTCACGGATGGTCTTTTGATTGAGGCGCCGGCGCAGGGCCTGCGCTTCGTCCGGATGGCCCTGCAGGCGCAGGGCCGTGTATGTGAGCGCGTTGACATACAGCCCATACCCCAGCACCCATTGCTCATCCCGCCAATCGCTGGTGGGCTGTTGCGCCACCAGGGTCAGGTCATCGGGGCTTTGATAAGCCATCCAAGTCAACGCCTGGCGCGCGGCCCCGGCGAGAAAGTCCGACTCACCCGTGGTCCGTTGATACAAAGCGAGCCCGATCAGAAAGAGCGGGGTCGTATCACTCGCGCCGAGATCGGAGGGCACATGAACCAGCCCCGGGATATGGCCGTGCGGCGTTTGATGGCGCGCCAGGGTCAGCAGCACCTGCCGCAGAGACTCAATCAGTTCGGCCCGGCCGCTCACCAGGATCCCGAAAGCTGAGATCATCAGATCCCGCGTATAGGGCTCGGGATACCCCCAGCCGGCCGTGCGCGGCAACCCCGGCGCCCGGCCGTGCGCGTTGTGCAGCAAAACATCCACGGCGGCCCGCCGCGCGGCTTCGACCTCAGCGCTCAATCCGGTGTTCATGGGGTTAGCGAAGGCCTAAGCGCTCAGCCAGGATGTGCAGCAAACGCTGCGCCACAACCCGATAGTGGAACTGTTCGCCGACCCGCTGCCGGCCGGCCGCGCCCAACCGCGCCCGCAGCCCGGGGTCCGTCATCAGCCGCAGCAGGTAGGCCGCCAGGTCATTCACATCAGCCCGGTAATCCGCGATGCGCGGCTGATCGAAGATAATCCGGTGTTCCGGGGCGTACCCCGACTCCGGCCCCAGCACGGTCTCGGTGATGTAATTCGCCACGGCCACCCGCGCCAGCAGCGCGGTTTCTTCATGAATCAAGGTATCCAGCAGCCCCATCGCCCGGATACCGACCACCGGCTTGCCGCACGCGTTGGCTTCCAC
>JAGOBN010000703.1 GCA_017999235.1 Anaerolineales bacterium
GTCTGCCCGCCCTGCGCAACTTTGATTTTCTCCCGGCCGACCCGCCCTTGAGCGCGGCCCTGCCGCGCGTGGACGCCTGGTATTGGCTGGATATCACCCAGATCCAGGTTCAAGTACCGTATCCCGTGCTGCCGTGGGTGCTGGCGCAGACCTCGCCACCGGCCGGCGCGCCGGCCCCGGTCCCGGATTACAGCGTGGATTTGAGCGACGGCCCGCATTTCCTCTACGCCCTGCAATGGTTTGCCTTCGCCGCCATTGCCTTCTTTGGCCCGCTGATCTATTGGCGTCAAAACCGGCGTACCGCCGGGATTAAATAGAACCAGGCCTCGCCAACGCAGAGGCCTGGTTCGCCGGGCTAACCGGATTGCCGCGCGGCAGGGTTAGATGGCGTTAATGATGTTGCTGAAGACGTTGCCCAGCGTGGGGCCGAGGATCGCCAGGACGACGATCACGACCACCGCGACAAGCACCAGAATCAACGCGTACTCGACCAGACCTTGACCCTTGTTATCTTTGAAAGTCAACATAGAAAAATTTCCTTTCCGTAATAAACGGATGGCGGTAGGTGGCGCCTCGGCGGCAACCCGGTTTCTTGATTATAGAGACGAACACGGCCATTTCACAATAAGAAAAAGGGCCGGGGCACAGCCCAGCGCTTCCGCCGGCCTGAAAAGCGCCCGGCGCGCGGCCGGGCAAATAAAATGGCCTCCCCAACGGGAGGCCATTGCACAGGCGGGCCGGCGCGCAAACGACTAGAGGGCGTCAATGATGTTGCTGAAGATGTTGCCGAGGGTCGGGCCGAGGATCGCCAGGACGACGATCACGACCACCGCGACCAGCACGAGGATCAGCGCGTATTCAACCAAACCTTGGCCTTTGTTATCTTTGAAGGTCAGCATGGAGGAGGTCCTTTCAAAAGTAAATAAGAGTAGAGATTGAAATCGAATGCCCGCCCGGCACTTATAGATTATAGAACAAGCCGGACCACGCATCGTTAATCTTGCGGGAAGGTTTCTACCCAAGTTAGCTGGGGCCGGCCGGCGGAGCCGGGAGCTGGTAGAGCTCCACCAGGACCCCGTGGGCGCTCTCCGGGTGGACAAACGCATACTGGCGGCCGCCATGCCCGCGGCGCGGCGTTTCGTCGATCAGCCGGAAACCTTTAGCCCGTAAGTGGCCGAGCGCGGCGGCGATATCCGCCACCTCCACACACACGTGGTGCATCCCCGGCCCGCGCTTGGCCAAATAGCGGGCCAGGCCGGAGTCGGCCGTTGTCGGCTGCACCAGCTCCACCTGGCTCTCGCCGACCGGCAGAAAGGCCACGGTCGCCGCCTGCTCCGGCACATCTTCGGTCCGTGCCAGCTCCAGCCCTAACCCGTCGCGCCAGAAGTTGAGCGCCTGGTCCAGGTCCCCCACCACCAGGGCGATGTGATTGATGCGTAAAGCTTTCGACATAAGTATGACCTCGCGTCCTTGTTACAAGCTGGGCTTGAACTCGCCCCAAACATCCCGCAGGGTGCCGCAGATCTCACCGATGGTCACCGCGT
Organism: Anaerolineales bacterium; assembly: GCA_017999235.1. The sequence goes on from JAGOBN010000703.1 coordinate 1,545, forward strand.
TCTCGACGCACGCGATCAGCACCGGCAGCAGATTCTCCGGGCCGCGCGCCGCCGCCGCCAGGTGGCCGCGCAGTTCCGCCACGCGGACGTTATCGCGCCGGCCGCGCAGGTCGGCCAGGCGCGCGCGGGCCTGCGCCTCCATGGCCGGGTCGATTTTCAGGCGCTCCACCACCGGCTGATCGGTGTCCGCCGTGGTAAAGGCGTTGACGCCTACCACCACCTGCGTCTGCTGTTCAACGGCCTGCTGGTAGCGGTAGGCCGCCTCCTGGATCTCGTTCTGGATAAACCCGCGCTCGATGGCGGCCAGCGCGCCGCCCAGCGCGTCGATCTGCCGCAGATAGTCGTTGGCCCGGCGCTCGATCTCGTCGGTCAGCTGCTCGATGACGTAGGCGCCGGCCAGCGGATCAATGGTGTCCGCCACGCCGGCCTCATGCGCGATCACCTGCTGGGTGCGCAGCGCAATCTGCGCGGCGTGGGCGGTGGGCAGGGACAGGGCCTCGTCCATGCTGTTGGTGTGCAGGGACTGCGTGCCGCCCAGCACCGCCGCCAGCGCCTGCACGGCCACGCGCACGATGTTGTTCTCCGGCTGCTGGGCCGTGAGCGTGGAACCGCCGGTCTGGGTGTGAAAGCGCAGCATCCACGAGCGCGGGTCCTGGGCCTGGAAACGCTCGCGCATGATCCGCGCCCACATCCGGCGGGCGGCCCGGAACTTAGCCACCTCCTCCAGGAAGTGGTTGTGGGCGTTGAAGAAGAATGAGAGCTGGGGCGCGAAATCGTCCACGCGCAGGCCGGCCGCCAGGGCCGCCTGCACATAGGCGCTGGCGTTGGCCAGGGTGAAGGCCACTTCCTGCACGGCGGTGCTGCCGGCCTCACGGATGTGATAGCCGGAGATGGAAATGGTGTTCCACTGCGGCACTTCGGTCTGACAATAGCGGAAGATATCCGTGATCAGGCGCATGGACGGCGCCGGCGGAAAGATATACGTGCCGCGAGCGATGTATTCCTTGAGGATGTCGTTCTGCACTGTCCCGCGCAGCCGGCGCGGCTCCACGCCTTGGCGCTTGGCGACGGCGATGTACAGCGCCAGCAGAATGCCGGCCGGCGCGTTGATGGTCATGCTGGTGCTGACCTGGTCCAGCGGGATGCCGTCCAGCAGCCGGGCCATATCGTCCAGGGATGAGATCGAAACACCCACCTTGCCCACTTCCCCCAGGGCCAGCGGGTCGTCGGCGTCATAGCCGATCTGCGTGGGCAGGTCAAACGCTACCGAGAGCCCGGTCTGCCCCTGCGCCAGCAGAAACTTGTAGCGGGCGTTGGACTCCTCGGCCGTGGCGTAGCCCGCATACTGGCGCATGGTCCAGAAGCGGC
>JAGOBN010000704.1 GCA_017999235.1 Anaerolineales bacterium
CCTAAACTTCACCTACTTATATGGTTACCGCGCTCGCCCTTATTATCATCGTCCTTATTGGGGTCCTCGTGCAGGACCTTTACCTGTTTGGGCCGGCGATGGTGAGGATCGAGCGCAAGTAAGAACACACCCACTCGCACACTGGATTACCCGGAGCCGCCCAAACACAGGGCGGCTCCTTTTGTTTCGCCGGGTCCGTGAGCCGGCGGGAGGCAACCTTGACCGATCCCAAACGCAACAGCCGCGCCATCACCGACGGCCCCAACCGGGCGCCGGCCCGTTCCATGCTCAAGGCCGTCGGCTTCACCGATGACGATCTGCGCCGGCCGATCGTGGGGGTGGCCAATACCTGGATCGAGATCGGCCCGTGCAACTTCCACCTGCGCCGCCTGGCCGCCAAGATCAAAGAAGGCATCCGCGCCGCCGGCGGCACCCCGATGGAGTTCAACACCGTCTCCATCTCCGACGGCATCACTATGGGCGCGGAGGGCATGAAGGCCTCGCTCATCAGCCGGGAAGTCATCGCGGACTCGATCGAACTGGTGGCGCGCGGCAACCACTTCGACGCCCTGGTGTGCCTCTCCGGCTGCGATAAGACCAACCCCGGCGTGATGATGGCCCTGGCGCGGCTGGATATCCCCGGCCTGGCCCTCTACGGCGGCTCCATCGCCCCCGGCCGCTCGGGCGAGCAGGCGCTCACCGTCCAGGATGTGTTTGAAGCCGTCGGCGCGCACTCCGCCGGCCGCATTTCCGATGAGCAGTTCGCGGCCATCGAGAACCTGGCCTGTCCGGGCGCCGGCGCCTGCGGCGGCCAGTTCACGGCCAACACCATGTCCACGCTGATGGAGTTCATCGGCATTTCGCCGGTCGGTTTCAACAGCGTGCCGGCCATGGCGGGCGAGAAGGATGAGATCGCCTTCCAGACCGGCCAGCTGGTGATGGATGTCCTCCGCCGCGATCTCCGCCCCTCCCGGATCTTCACCCGCGCCGCTTTTGAAAACGCCATCGTCTCCGTCGCCGCCGCCGGCGGCTCCACCAACGCCGTGCTCCATCTGTTGGCGCTGGCCAGGGAAGTGGGCGTGGACCTGCACATCGACGACTTCGACCGGATCAGCGAGCGCACGCCCCTGATCGTGGACATCAAGCCGGGCGGACGCTACGCGGCCTGGGACATGCACGCCGCCGGCGGCATCCCGCTGCTGATGAAGCGCCTGCTGGACGGCGGCTACCTGCACGGCGACTGCCCGACCGTCTCCGGCCAGACCATCGCCGAGGCCGCGGCCGGCGCCGTGGAGACGCCCGGCCAGGTGGTCATCTATCCCGTCGAGAAGCCGCTCAAGCCGCACGGCGGCCTGGTGATCCTGCACGGCAACCTGGCCGCGGAAGGCTGCGTCCACAAGACCGCGGCCAACAACGTCAAGTATTTCAAGGGTCCGGCGCGGGTCTTTGAGTGTGAAGAAGACGCCATGACGGCCGTGACCGAGAACCGGATCCAGGCCGGCGACGTGGTGGTCATCCGCTATGAAGGCCCGCGCGGCGGCCCCGGCATGCGGGAGATGCTGGGCGTCACGGCCGCCATCGCCGGCGCCGGCCTGAGCGACACGGTGGCCCTGCTCACCGACGGGCGCTTTTCCGGCGCCACGCGCGGCATCTCGGCCGGCCATGTCGCGCCGGAAGCGGCGCGCGGCGGCCTGATTGCGTTTGTGCGCGAGAACGACCCGATCGAGATCGATGTGGATAAACGCTCCCTGACCGTGGAGATCGCGCCGGATGAGCTGGCGCGCCGTCAGGCGGGCTGGCAGCCGCCGGCGCCGCGCTACAAGACGGGCGTGATGGCCAAATACGCCAAGGCCGTATCCTCCGCCTCGGAAGGGGCCGTAACCATTTGACGGGCTGGAAGCTGGAAGTGAGAGGTGAGAGGTTAGAGGCGCGCCTCCGACCTCCCGCTTCCGACTTCTAACTTCCAACCTCCCAACCAGGAGAAGAAGATGAAACTCACCGGTGCTGAAATCGTTTGGGAGTGTCTGCAGCGGGAAGGCGTCAAGGTCGTCTTTGGGTATCCGGGCGGGGCGATCCTGCCCACCTACGACGCGATGACCAAATATCCGGGCATCCACCACGTCCTGGTGCGCCACGAGCAGGGCGCCACGCACATGGCCGACGGCTTTGCGCGCGCCAGCGGCGGCGTGGGTGTGGCCATCGCCACCTCCGGCCCCGGCGCCACCAACATGGTCACCGGCATCGCCACGGCCATGATGGATTCGTCGCCGATGGTGTGCATCACCGGCCAGGTGGGCTCCAAGGCCATCGGTTCGGACGCCTTCCAGGAGACGGACGTCACCGGTGTGACCCTGCCGGTCACCAAGCACAACTACCTGGTGACCCGGCCGCAGGATGTGGCCCGGACGCTGCGCGAAGCGTTCTACATCGCGGCCAGCGGCCGGCCCGGCCCGGTGCTGGTGGACATCACCAAAGACGCCCAGCAGATGGCGGCCGAGTTTGACTGGGACGCCGCCGCGCCGCGCCTGCCCGGCTACCGCCCGAACCTGCGCGCGCTGCCTTCGGAGTATCAGAAGGCCATCGACCTGATCAACAGCGCCAAGCGCCCGCTGATCCTGGCCGGCCAGGGCATCCTCAAATCCGGCGCGCGCCAGCAGGTGCTGGAACTGGCCGAGAAGGCCCAGGTGCCGATGGCGCTCACCCTGCTGGGCATCGGCGCCATCCCGGCCGCGCATCCGCTCAACCTGGGCATGATGGGCATGCACGGCGAAGCGTGGGTGAACCAGGCCATCCAGCAGGCCGACCTGCTGATCGCGTGCGGCATGCGTTTCGACGACCGCGTGACCGGCAACATCAAAACTTACGCCCTGAACGCCAAGAAGATCCACATCGAGATCGACCCGTCGGAGG
>JAGOBN010000705.1 GCA_017999235.1 Anaerolineales bacterium
AGCCGCCAGAATGGCCAGGATGCCGCGCCCCAGCTCGGTCTGCCCGGCCAGCAGCAGTCCGGCCAGCCCCGCCAGCCCCACGCCGGCCCAGGCCAGCCCCGTCCGCGAACGACCCAACGCCCACACTGTTCGCAGGCGATCCATAGCTAGTCTTCTCCTTGCACCCGGCGCGCCAGGGCCACGATGCGGGGCGAGGAAGCCGCCAGCACCGCCAGGATCGCGAGCACGCGGATCATGCCCACAAGTTGGGAGGGCAGCTTCGCCACGGCCTCCATGGCCACGGCCCCGGTTTGCAGGCCGGCGAAAAACAGGGCCGAAAGCCCGACCAGAAACGGCTGGAAGCCGCCCAGCAGCGCCACTGCGATCGCGTCATAGCCCGTCGTCGTCGCGAAGCCCGACAGGAGGCGGACTTGATAGCCCTGGATCTCGGAGGCGCCGGCCAGGCCGGCCAAGCTGCCGCTGATAAAAAAGGTAAACAGGAACACCCGGTCAGCGCGCAGGCCGGCGTGCCGTGCCGCCACCGGATTCTGCCCGACGATGCGCACCCGCTGCCCGAGCGTGGTGTAGCGCATCACGACGAAGAGCGCGAACATGGCCGCCAGAGCGATGTAGAGCCCCGCGTGGAGCTGCGTGTGCGCGACCAGCCGCGGATACAGGGCGCTGTCCAGCACCGGCCATGAAATGGGCGCGTTGTTGCCGCCGCCGGCCTTGATGGGGCCGGCGACCATGTAATCAACCAGGTAGATGCCAACGTAGTTCAGCAAAATGGTGGAGATGATTTCATTCGCGCCGGAATAAATCTTCAGCAGGGCCGGGATCAGCGCCCACAGCCCGCCGGCCAGCAAGGCCGCCAGCGTGGCCAGGGTGATGTGCAGCGGCGCGGGGAGGCCGGCCAGCTGGCCGCCGACGATCACGGCCGCCAGCGCGCCCAGGTACATCTGCCCGACCGCGCCGATGTTGAAGGCGCCGGCTTGGAAAGAGAAGGCAATGCCCAGCCCGCACAACAGCAGCGGAATAACTGTCTTCAGGGTTTCGGAGGTAGCGGCCAGGTTGCCAAACGAGCCGCGCCAGAGGGCGGTGTAGGCGTTGACGGGATCATGGCCCAGCAACAGCATCATGAGCGACCCCAGCAGGATCGCGGCCGCAATCGAGAGCAGCGGCAGCCCAAGAGTGGCGATGGGCAGCTTCGCCCAGGCGCGCGGCGCCGGTTTCGCATAGTCGCGGGGGCTTTCGGTCATGGCCGGTCTCCTGGAGTTGCACGAGGAGGGCGCGGGCAAGATCCCCGCGCCCTCCCGATGAATCGCTTACCGGTCAGCCTACTTGACGCCGATGTCGAGCTTGCCGGCCAGATAGTCTTCGACGGCCTGGTTAACTTTGTCCTTGACTTCCTGCGGGACGGTGTCGCCCCACTTGCCCAGGTACTGCTTCTTCTCCTTGAAGCCGAAGACGCTGGTGGTGTTGCCCTTCAGCGTGCCCGCGTTGAGCTGATCGGCGATGCCCACGTACACGCCGGGCACGTCCTGGATGGCGCTGACGATGACGGTGTCGGGCGCCAGCGGGTAGGCCTCGATGGTCCAGCCCGCGATGACTTTGATGCCCTTTTCCTTGGCCAGCTTGATCGCCGGCGGCGTGAAGTCGTTGCCCATGATGATCAGGATGTCGACACCGCGGTCGATCTGGGCCTGCGTGACTTGCTGGCCCTTGACCAGATCGCCCCAGTCGCCGACGAACGAGACGTTGACGTCGGCGTTCGGGTTGACCGACAGCGCGCCGGTCTTCATCGTGTCGGTGTCGGCCGTGACCTGCGGGGCATCCACGGCGGCCACGATACCGATCTTGTTGTTCTTGGTCATCAGGCCGGCGGCCATGCCGGTGAAGTAGCCCAACTCGCCGAACCGGAAGTTCGTCCCGACGACGTTGTCGCCTTCGGTGGTGGCGTTGATCTGGGCGAACATCGTGTTCGGGAAGTCCTTGTTCACGGCCTTGATGGCATCCCCGTATTCGAAGCCGTGCGCGAAGATCAGGTCATAGCCCTGCTGCGCGTACTGGCGCATGATGTTGGCCTGATCGGCGGGCTTCGCATTTTCGGTATAGGCGATCTCCCAGCCGTATTTGTCCTTAATCTGCTGGATGCCTTGCAGGGCGTTGTAGTTCCAGCCCTGGTCGTTGGTGGAGCCGGACGTGATCATGGCGACTTTGTGGGTTTTGGCGGCCGGCGCCGCGGTCGGAGTCGCGGCCGGCGCACAGCCGAAGAGCGCCAGCGCGGCCACCATCCCTAACGTCCACAACTTAAATAGCTTATTCGCTTTCATCTTGGTCTCTCCTCATTGAGCTTTCTGACGGACGGGCGCAAAGGACTTCGTGAGCAACAATCCGGTGAATATATCGGTGAATGACCGCCTCCTTCTCACTCTTGGAATATTCCGGTTCTGACCACCACCACCTGACCGAGCCGCTTGCCTGGGTCCTGTCAGGTCTCCGGGGGCTGATACGGGTAAGCGCGCCGCCAGGCCAAGGTGGTCAGGCTGACGCTGTGCCGTTTTTCAGCCCGGGCCACCAGCGCGCGTGACAGGCGATTATGGCGTTCAATCAGCGCCCGCAGGTCCAGGTTGACCAGTTGCCCGCCGGCCACCACGATCCGCCCGTTGACGATCGAGAGATCAACCCGCCCGGTTTCACACAACACCAGGCCCGCCACCGGGTCGTGCAGACCGCCGGAAAACGAGAGCTGCCGCGTGTCGAAGGCGATCAGGTCCGCGCACTTGCCGGGCGCGATCACGCCGATGTCCGTGCGGCGCAGCAGACGCGCCCCGCCCACGATTGCCAGCTCGAGCGCTTGGGTGGCCGAGAGCGCCTGCGCGCCATGGAACATGCGCTGCAAGAGCATGGCGTTGCGCACCTCGTCAAT
>JAGOBN010000706.1 GCA_017999235.1 Anaerolineales bacterium
CGGTTGTTGTGCACGGTGTTTGGAAGGTGGCGGGGCGGGGCGCCAGTCTGGAAAGTGGCCTAACAGGGCCAGTTCGACCAGGAAGACGAGGGCCAATCCCAGGGTCAGCCAGGGTTCAAGGTGAAGGGCGGACATGGCATCCTCTCATAGGGGGAGGATGCGGAGGTCAGGGCGGTCCGTCACGCCGCCCGGGAATTACCAACCGCCGATCCAGGCAAGACCCCGAACTGGCGGCGGACGCCGGCGTGGCGGCGGAGGGCACGGGCTTTTCCGGCTTCCCCCTGGCCCACAACGTCCGGTCGGCGGAGCTGGTGGATCGGCTGTTACGCGAGGTGCAGGCCGGCGGGGGGCGGGTGATCAAATCCGGGCAGCGCACGGAGTGGGGCGGATATTCCGGCTATTTCGCCGACCCGGATGGGTTCCTGTGGGAAGTGGCCTGGAACCCGCACTTTCCGCATGTGTGATGACCAGGCCGCTTGATGTCCACTCTGCCATCGCCCGGCGGGCTGTGCGGTCGGCGCCGGCCTGGCCAGACCACGCTCGGCCGTGATCTGGCCAGGCCATGTTGGGTGGCGTACCGGCCGCCGGCCGCCGGTCAGCGCTGGACCAAGGGTAGATACACGTTCGCCAGCGAGGGCGCACCTTGAAATGGAGTCCCATGTTCCAGCGCCAGAGCGACGTTGCCTGTAGCGTCAACCGCCTGCCCGAAGAATTCGTACGCCCCCCACACCTCGGACACCTGACCGCTGGCGCGGCCGGTGGCAGCCGAGTAACTTAGCTCCGCTTTGCGCCAGGTGGAGCTGGTCAGCGGCCGATACAGCACCACGACACGAGCCACGGAGCCGCTGTCGTCCGTGACCGCCGCCTCAAACGTGACGCGCCCGCCGCCAACGGGCGTGGCGCTGGCCTCCCAGATCGCGGGGGCCGTGAAGTCCGTGGCTTCAAACGGCGCGTAGTACACCTCCACCTGCAAATTCTGATACAGGCGCTCGGTGCCGAGGGTGGGGGTGCCGGTGCTGGCGGCCTGGAACTGGCCCGGCACCACCACCAGCCGTTCATGCTGGCGGCCGTCCAAGCTCACGAACCGATTGAGGCTGCCGGGTGCCACCGGCCACCAACTGGCGGTGTTGGGGAAGAGCGGCTCTGCGCCGGCCGTGGTGTCGGTCAAGATTTCCGCGATGACGGGATCAAACCCAGCCACTTCTGTGAACGTCCCGCCTGTCAGCAGGACGCCCTGGGCGCTGACCGGGCCGGCCTGACTGACATCCTGGCTCCAGCGGGGCTGGAGCGGCTGGCCGCCGGTCACCTGCACACCGCCGTCCGGCTCCGGCAGGCTGTAATACTGGCCGCGCCCGCGCGCACTGACGTGGGCCGTGTACGTGAAGACCAGATTGACCGGCAGCGGATTCGTGAACGCGGCCGCCACGCGCTCGGCGGGTTGGGCAGCCGGCCCGGCGGCCGGCAGGCGCACGCCGAGCATGGGCAGACCGTAGAGCGTGAACTCGCCCAGCACTTTCTCGTCATAGCTGCTGAACGCGCCGGCCGGCAGCTGATTAAAGTACAACTGCTTGGCGGTCAGCACCGCGCGGCCCACGGTCTGCGGTCCCGCACTCGTGTCGCGCAGTTGGCCCGCGAAGTTGACCAGCAGTTGCTCGGAGTACGCGATCAACTCCGAATCGCCGTACCCATACCCGGTGTTGCCCAGGTAGGCGGCGTTCTGGCCGGCGAAGGCCTGCGCCCAATCGACCGCCGCCGGCACGTTAAGGCCGGAATGACAGCCCAGCGAGAAGGCCAGCGTGCCGCTGTAGTTGGGCGTAGTCGTGATCTGGCTGGCGAACACCGGCGCCCCGACGGGGGGCAGGAACAAGTCGTGGGCGAAGTGGGCGTTGAGCGACAGCAGGCCCGGCGCGGTCAGTTGCTGGAAGAGCGCCTGGCCGAACTGCGCGGCGGTCCAGGCATTGTCATTGAGCAGGGTTTGCTGGGTCAGGCCGCCGGCCGTCAGCTGCTGGCTGACCTGCGCGGCTTCATCCGTCAGGAAGTCGTAGCCCGTGATCAGCGCGTCGGTGGGAGTCAGGCTGGGCCGGGCCAGGTAGGCGGTGAGCTGGCCCAGGATCTCGGCCGGCGTCTCCACCAGCCGGCCGACCGCCACCTGCGGCAAATAGAACTCGCGGCCCTGGAAGGGCAGGGGCAGCAGGCCGGCGTAATAGTCGTCGCTCAGGAAGTAACGCAGCGCCAGCGCGCCGTCCACGCGCGGCGCGTCCGCGGCCGTGGTATAGGTGCGTTCGTTGGCCAGCTGGGTGGCATCGCGCAAGCGCCGGTGCGGGATCACGCGGTCATCGCCGACCAGTACCAGGTATTCCCAGTTGGGGTATTGCGCGCCCAGCGTATACAGCAGCGACTTGAGCGTGGCGGCCACATAGTTGGCGGCCAGCGGGTTGGCGGGCTCGGCGTCCCAGACCGTGTACGCCGCCTGCAGTTCGGGGTAGGCATCCACATTGACCAGCGCGCCGGCCACGCCGGCCTGGCCGGCCAGACTGGTCAGGGTGCTGGTGAGGGCGCTAAGCTCGGCCGCCGCGCCCGGGAAGAACTGCTGGAGGCGCGCCGGGCTGTAAACGATGACGGTGTGGATGGCCGGGTCGGCGGCCGGGGCGGTGAAGGTGGCGGGCACGGTGGCAGTGAGCGGGGCGTAAAGGTCCACCGGGGCGCCAATCACCGCGGTGAGCGTGTACGGCGAGCCCACTGTGCCGGTGGTGAGGCCGCTGACCGCTACGTAGTAGGTGCCGGCCAGTTCCTGGACGTTGTAGACAATGAGCTCGTCCGCCGCGCCCGGGTTGGACGACAGGCCGACGTGCGTGCCCACGCCGCCCAGTTCGGCGATGTTGCTCAGCCGGCCGATGTTGCTT
>JAGOBN010000707.1 GCA_017999235.1 Anaerolineales bacterium
GCTCACAGTGCCACCAGCCGCCGGCCAACCACTGGCAGGGCGCCTGCCGCAGCTGCCACTCCGACACCGGCAACTGGAAGAACGCCCGCTTCGACCACAGCCAGATCGGCAACGCCGACTGCTCACAGTGCCACCAGCCGCCGGCCAACCACTGGCAGGGCGCCTGCCGCAGCTGCCACTCCGACACCGGCAACTGGAAAAACGCCCGCTTCGACCACAGCCAGATCGGCGGCGCCGACTGCTCACAGTGCCATCAGCCGCCGGCCAACCACTTCCAGGGCGCGTGCAAAGACTGCCACTCGGACACCGGCAACTGGAAGAACGCTTCGTTTAGCCACTCCTTCCCGCTGAACCACGGCGACGCCAACGGCAACTGCGCCGCCTGCCACACCAGCGGCGTCCCCGGCCCGGCGCCGTGTTCGGTCTGTCACGACCAGGCCAAGATGGATCGGGAGCACAAAGACGAGAAGGGCTACGATGGCAATTGCCTGAAGTGCCACGCCGACGGGCGCAAGCACGACTAACGAACGCATCCCCTGCCCCCAAAAACAGCGCGGGCGTCTGGACCAACCAGACGCCCGCGCTGTGGTTTTCCGCTGGGAAAGGGCCGGCGCGCCGCCCGCTAAACAAGCGGGACGCCGGCGTGGGGCTGTGGGCGGTATTCGGGCGGGTGCTCGTGGGCCAGAGCATAGCGCCCCCGCCAAGCTTTGGCCCGGTACATGGCCTCATCGGCGCGGCGCAGCAGCCCCTCGCTGGTCTCGCTGTCCAGCGGATAAATGCTGACGCCCAGGCTGGCGCTGAGGGAATGCGGCCGGCCGGCATAGCTAAACGGCTGAGCCAGCGCCGCCAAGATTTTTTGCGCCACCCCCACCGCATCCTGGATTTCCCCCACCCCCTCCAAAATCAAGGTGAACTCGTCGCCGCCCAGGCGCGCCACCGTGTCGCTGCTCCGCACACACCCCAGCAGGCGCTCGGCCACAATTTGCAGCGCCTGGTCACCGCCCGCATGGCCCTCGGCATCATTGATGGCCTTGAAGTAATCCAGATCCAGCAGCAGCAGCGCCACCCAGCGTTGGAGCCGGCGCGCCCGGCGCAGCGCCTCTTCCAGACGTTCGGTGAACGCGCGGCGGTTCGGCAAACCCGTCAGCGCGTCGTGCGTGGCCCAGTGGAAGAAGCGCGCTTCCAATTCCTTGCGGGCGGTGATATCGCTCAACAGGCCGACATAGTTAACCGTCTGGCCGGCATGCTGGATGGCGCTCAACGCCAGCCAGCCGGGATAGATTTCGCCGTTTTTGCGCCGGCTCCAAAACTCGCCCTGCCAGGCCCCGGTGATGCGCAGGCAGCGCCAGAGTTGGCGAAAAAACCGCGGCGTGGGCTGGGGCGTGGCGAACAACTGCGGGCCCTGCCCCACCGCCTCCGCCGCCGGATAGCCGGTGATGACGGTGAAGGCCGGGTTGACGGACACCAGTTTGGCGCGGGCATCGGCGATAAAAATCCCTTCGGCCGCGTGCTCAAACATCTGGGCGGCCAAACGCCGATCCTGCTCACCACGCCGGCGCTCGGTGATATCGCGGGTCACGCCCAGCCAGCCTGCCGGGCGGTCGGCCCCGCCGGCGGCGGGGCTGAGCCGCACCTCGGTCCAGATGCCGCCTCCGGTCTTGCGCCGGTACTCTAATTCCAGGGTGCGCGCCTCACGTTCGCCGCCGGCCGCCGGCGCCAGCGCGTGCCGCAGCACCGCCTGCGAAGGCGGCGTCAACAGCTCGGCCAGGGGGCGCGCCAGCAGTTCGCCGGCCGTGAAGCCCGTCAACTGGAAGATCGCCGGGCTCAGGTCCGTTAAGTAGAGCCGCGCATCGGCGGCCCAAATCACGTCGCCGACGTTTTCCGCCAGAAACCGATAGCGGGCTTCGCTGGTCCGCAAGGCGTCGGCCGCGCGCTGGCGTTCCCGGGCGTACCGCAGCGCCCGCGCCAGCAAGGGGCCGGTCACCTCGCCTTTAACCAGATAGTCCTGCGCGCCCAAGCGCATGGCCTCCAGGGCACGGTGCTGGTCACCCAGACCCGTCAGCACCACCACGGGCCGGCCTGGCGCCCAAGCCTGCACCGCCGCCAAGGCCTCCAGGTTCGTGCTGTCCGGCAGCCCCAGGTCCAACAGCACCACGTCGCAGACCTGCTCGGCGAGAGGCCGCTGGGCGGCCCGCAGCCGCTCCACGTGCAGCACCCGGAACTCCGCCGGCGCCGCCTCCCGCAGGTACTCGCGGATCAGCCGGGCGTCGGATGGATTGTCTTCCACCAGCAGGATCGTGGTTGGGGAGGGCGCCATGAGCAGCGTCAGCCTGGTAAACCGCGCGCCGGGCCGGCTACGGCAGCTTCACAATCTCCAGCCAGAAGCCTTCGATCCGCTCCACTACCTGGATAAACTGCTCCAGGTCCAGCGGCTTAATAATGTAACAGTTGGCGTGCTGGTCATAGCTGCTCACCACATCCCGTTCCGCGCCGGAGCTGGTCAGGATGACGACCGGGATGCGGCGCAGGCTGGGGTCCGCCTTGATGCTGGCCAGCACTTCCAGGCCGCCTTTGCGCGGCATGTTGAGGTCCAGCAGGATCAGGTCCGGGCGCGGGGCTTGCGCGTAGGGCGCCTCGCGGCGCAGAAACGCCAGCGCCGCTTCGCCGTCTTCAACGACATGGAGCTGGTTGCGGACTTTGTACTGCCGGAGCGCCTCCAGCATCAAGCGCACATCGCCGGGGTTGTCTTCGGCCATCAGGATCTCAACCGTGTGGTGTGACATGGGTGCCAGCCTCCTCTGAGCTTAACGCGGGCAAGGTAAAGTAAAAAGTCGCGCCCTGCCCCAGCTGGGATTCCACCCACAGCTGGCCGCCGTGCCGCTCGATGATTTTGCGGCACAGC
>JAGOBN010000708.1 GCA_017999235.1 Anaerolineales bacterium
GGCCAGCCTGTCGCGCAGGCTGGCCGCGTCCGCCGGGCCGGCGAGCGGCGTCTGCGCCCAGCCCGCCAGCGGAAAACAGTGGCTGGCCTGCGCCTGGAGGTCGAGGTCCAGGACCGGGTTGCAGCGCCAGCCGACATCCGCGCGCGCCTCGCTCAGGGCCGCCAACTCAGCGTCGGAGAACATGCAGCGCACGAAGCCGCAGTCGAACTCGAGCGTGACGCCGGCCGCGGCCGCCCGCGGCGCGAAGGCGGCCAGCCGCTCGCCAACCCCGGCATATTGTTTCGGATGGAGATAACGGTTCCGGCCGGAGAGCAGCGGCTGGGCCAGCCCCACCCGGAGGGCGCGGCGGCAGCCGGTCTCGGCGATGAGGGCCAAGCTGAAATCCAGCTGAAAGGCCGGCGTGTCGATCGTCCAGCCCGGCAGCGCGCGCGGCCCCAGGCGTCGGAGGACGGCCCGCCGGCGGGCCAATTCGCCTTCATCCAGGCCGGTCGCCAGCCGCGTGGCGCTCAAGTTCACCAGCACGGTGCCGGCCTCGGCCGGCAGCGCCTCCAGCGCGGCCAGGGCCGCCTCCGGGATCAGGCCATGCGAGAAGACGACGATGTGCTTCCCGCGCCGCCGCGCCCGCTCGATCAATTCCGGGAAGCGCGGGTGCAGCGTCGGCTCGCCGCCGATCAGGCGGATCTCGTTGATGCCGGAGCGGTCCAGAAAATCCAGCCGGTCCTCAAAGGCCGCCCGGGAGATGAACACTGGGGCCGCGCCCGCGCGCCACGCGCGCAGGTGATCGGCCGCAAAACAATAGGCGCAGCGCAGGTTGCAGACGGCCGAGACGACGACGTTAGCCATGCGCCGGCTCCTGGACCTCCAGCACACCGGCGGCCTGCCAGCCGCGCAGCAGCGCGGCCAGCTGCGCCTCGGCCGCCGCGGGCGACACCGCCAGCGACTCCGCGAGCAGTACGACCAGGCGCGGGTACGGATAGGCGAGCGTCAGCCAGTTCCAGACCGCCATCTCAACGCCGCGCAGGCAATGCACCGTGCCGCGCCGCTCGTCAACGACGAGCACTTGGCCGGCGTCCACCACCCACCGGACGGACAACGGGCTGGTCAGGGTCACCGCGCCTCCAATAAATCAAGCCGATCGGAGCGCTGCCAGGCAGCGGCCTCCGCCGCCGCCCGGTCGCGCAGCCAGGCGGCGGCCAGGTCATGCTGACCCAAGCGGCGGAGCAGCGTAGTGACGGTGACCAGCCGCGTTTGGATACAGACCGCATCGTACCGGCCGGCCGGCGCGGACGTGTCGTGATGGACGTGGCACCCGCCGGCGCAGTGGTAACGGCAGAAACACTCGGCGCACAGCGGCCGGTCCAAGACCGTCAGGTTTCGCAGACGCGCGCTGGCCGCCGGATCGATTTCAAAGCCGCGGCCGTTCAGCCGGCCGAGGCGCATATCCAGCCCGCGGCGCGCCCACTCCTCCGCCAGCAGGTAACAGCCAGCCACCGTGCCATCCGGAGAGACGATCAGGGCGTCGCCGCCCACAGGGCAGAAACTCAAACGCGGCGCGCGCAGATCAGCGGTCGAGAGAACGGCTTCGACGCCCTGGGCGTTCAGAATTTGCGCGGCGGCGTCAAAGCCCCGGGCGAACTCCCAGGGGTCGGGCGGCGTCAGGCCGGCCGCCTCGGACTGCGCCGACGTGGTCAGGGTCTCGAAACACACCGCGGCCGGGCGAAACTCGCGCCCGATCCACTCGGCGGTGGCGGGCATCCGGGCCACCGTCTCGGATGTGACACAGGCCCGCAGGATCAGCTCGACCGGCCCATCCGAGAGGATCTTGGCGTTGCGAATGACGAGGGCGGCCGCCGGGCGCCCGTTGAGGGCCGGCCGCTGGCGCTCCTGGACCTCGGGCGGGCCGTCCAGGGAAAGGACCAGGGTGTCGAAACGATCCGCAATCCAGCGGCAGCGGGCCGCGCTGTACAAGCCGTTGGTCGTGGCCTCGAAGCGCACTGAGAGGCCTAGCTCGGCGGCGCGGGCGGCGGCCTGTTCGACGGCAAAGTGGACGACCGCCCCGGCATAGAACGGCTCGCCGCCGAAGAAATGGATCTCGGCGCGGCGGCGGCCGGCCGCGCGCAGCAGAGCGAAGTAGGCCTCCAGGGCGGCCCGGGCCAGGCCCAGGTCCATCACGGGGCTGGCCTGCTTCGGGGCGGCGAAGTCGCAGTAGCGGCAGCCCAGGTTGCAGCCGCGCGTGGGGATCAGACCCAGGAAGAGCGGCGCATCGAGCGGTCCAGAGCGCGGGGTAAGGGTTTGAGGCGGCGTTTGCAGTCGGCGGACGATGGGTTGGAGCGCGGCAGGGATGGGGTCCAGCGCCTGCCCGCCGGCCTGGAGACAATGCAAGGCAGGGCGATCCACCAGCGCTGTGAGCGCATGGAGCGGCGCATAGATCAGAAAGCGCTCGCCGACCGGAAGAGCGAATATCTCCACGTCAAGGCCGCCTGGATCCGCGCTAGACACGCTCATTGTTCCAAAGCTGGCGCCGGCCGACCCGCCAACGCACATTAGCCTGCCTGCGCCGCCGCTCTACTACTTCAGCATAGACCCCTGGCCGCGGCGAGTGTCGTTTGTCCTCATCTGCCGGTCCAATACGGGTCAGCCGGAACTCACCCCGCTCCCGCAGTTCCGTGGCCGGCCGGGCTCAAATTCCAGACCCGACTCTGTGATACAACTTGGATACCGTCCCAATCTTGCTTCAGCCAGGCGGCCCTCTGACGGCGCCAGCCCATCGTTTCAACTGGAGGCTCTATGACTAACTCGGCCCTCTATCGCGACGCCGCCGAACGCGCCATCGCTTATCTGGAAACGGCGGCCGAGCGGCGCGTGCAGCCCGCCCCCGAGGCCGTCGCCGCGC
>JAGOBN010000709.1 GCA_017999235.1 Anaerolineales bacterium
CGCGGCGGCCGAGGCGCGCACCGGCAAAAAGGTCAACGTGCCGCAGCGCGCCCAGGAATTGGCGCGGCTGGTGGCCGAGAAACTCACGCCGCCGGCCGGCTTCGCGCGCGTGGTGGCCGATAAGGCCTATCTGAACGCCTATTTTGACACCCCCGTGTATGCCGCGCGCGTGGTGGACGCCGTGCTGAGCACCGGCGCCGATTTCGGCCGGGGGGAGGCCAAAGCCGAGCGCGTGATGGTGGAGTACGCGCAGCCCAACACCCACCACTCCTTCCACATCGGGCATGCCCGCAACGCCCTGCTGGGCGAGACCCTGGCCCGGCTGCTGGCCTTCGCCGGCTTCCCCACCATTCGCGCCTCGTACCCGGGGGATATCGGCCTGGGCGTGATCACGGTCATGTGGGCCTACGACAAGTTCTATCGCGGTCAGGAGCCGGCCGGCGTCCATGAGCGCGGCCAGTGGCTGTTGAAGATCTACGCCGAGGCCACGGCCCGGCTGGAGGCGGCGGAGGGTGAAACGCCCGAGCAAGCCGCGCAGCGCGCGGCCTATGACGCCGAACGCCGCGACCTGTACCGGCGCTGGGATGCCGGCGAGCCGGCCGCACGCGCGCTGTGGCGGGAGACGCGGGAATGGAGCCTGGCGGAACTGCGCGAGATCCTGGCCGAACTGGATATCGCCATCGACGTCTGGTTCTACGAGAGTGAGGTCGATGAGCCCAGCAAGGCCATCATCGACGAATTGATCGCGCGCGGGCTGGCGGAAGACCAGCGGCCGGCCGGCCCGGTCGTCATCAAGATTGACGAGAAGCTCGGCCTGACCAAGGACAAATACCGCACGGCCGTGGTCCTGCGCAGCGACAACACCTCGCTCTACCTGACCAAAGACCTGGCGCTGGCCAAGCAGAAGTTCGAGCAGTACCACGTGGACCGCTCGATCTACGTGGTGGATTTCCGCCAGAACCTGCACTTTCAGCAGGCCTTCAAAATCCTGGAACTGTGGGGCTTCCCGCAGGCCGCCAAGTGCTATCACCTCTCCTACGGCTATGTCACCCTGCCGGAAGGCGGCATGTCCGCGCGGCGCGGGCGTGTGGTGCTGTTCAAGGATGTGGCAGACGAGGCCTACCGGCGTGTCCACACCGTGATCGAGGCCAAGAATCCGGAACTGACCCCGGACGTGCGCGACGTGGTGGCCCGCCAGCTGGGCCTGGGCGCGCTGGTGTACTCGATGTTGTCCGTGGACAACGTCAAGGATATCGAATTCCAGTACGACGCCGCACTCAGCTTTGACGGCAAGACCGCGCCCTACATCCAAAACGCGCATGTGCGCGCCACCAGCATCCTGCGGAAGGCCGGCGAACTGCCGGCCAGCGCCGCCTTCACGTATGCCCTGCACCCGCTGGAAGTGGAACTCATCGACCAGATCACGCGCTTCCCGGCCACGGTCCAGGCGGCCGCCAACGACTACAAGCCCCTGCACATGGCTAACTACGTCTACGAGCTGGCCAAGACCTTCCACAGCTTCTATCACGAAGCGCCGGTCCTCCAGGCCGAGCCGGCCGTGCGGGCGGCGCGCCTGCGCCTGACGGCGGCCGTGCGCCAGACGCTGGCCAACGCCCTGCGCCTGCTCGTTATCCAGGCGCCCGATGTAATGTAACGGTCTCCGCCGTTCAGATAAGCGCTGATCACGGCCGATCAGCGCTTTTTGTTTTCCGGTCTTGACGCGGCCTGGGCTTACTGCTATCCTGGATTTAGATATTATATCTAATATCATATCAAGCTTTATGACAACCAACACGGATCATCGACAGCTCCGGCGGGTGGTGGCGGACCGCATCCGCGCCGCCATTCTGGACGGCACCCACAGACCGGGCGCGTGGCTGCGTCAGGAGCGTCTGGCGCAAGAATTCGGCGTCAGCCAGATGCCGGTGCGCGAGGCCCTCAAAGAATTGGCGGCCGAAGGCCTGGTGGAACATGCCCCCTACCGCGGCGTGCGCGTGGTTGAGTTCTCGGCCGATGACGTGGCCGACCTGTACGCGGCGCGCAGCTTCCTGGAAGGCATGGCGGCCCGCTACGCGGCCGAGCGCATCACGCCGGAAGCCCTGGCCGAACTGCGCGCGCTTCAGGCCCAGATGGCTGACCGGCAATCTCCGGCTGACCTAGCCGAATACCTGGAACTCAACCGCCGCTTCCACCAATCGATCTGCGCCGCCAGCGAGCGCGCCTATCTGGTGCGGCTGCTCAACCAGATCTGGGCCGCCTTCCCCACCATGCTGTGGGGCAACGTGGCCGCCGCCACCGGCGCGCCCCTGCCCGAGCGCGACGCCCGGGATCTGGTGGAACACCCGGCCTTATTGGAGGCCCTGGCGCGCCGGGACGCCGGCGCGGCCGAAGCCCGCATGCGCCAGCACGTCGAGGCCACCGGCGCTGAACTGGTGGCGCTTCTGCGCCAAGCCCCGCCCAGCCGCGGCGAGTAACCGCCCGCCGCTTTCGCACTCGGAGAATCACATGCTAAAAACCCGCGTTTTGATCATGGGCGCCGCCGGCCGCGACTTCCACAACTTCAACACCGTCTTCCGCGAGAACGCGGCGTTTGAGGTGGTGGCCTTTACCGCCACCCAGATCCCCAACATTGAAGGCCGGCTGTACCCGCCGGAGCTGGCCGGCTCGTTTTACCCGGACGGCATCCGCATCTACCCAGAAAGCCAGCTGCTCGAGCTGATCCGGGACCTGCGGGTGGATGACGTGGTTTTTTCATACAGCGATGTGACCCACGCCTACGTCATGCACCAGGCCTCCAAAGCGCTGGCGGCCGGCGCCAACTTCCGGCTGCTGGGGCCGAAGGACACCCAAATCCGTTCGCATAAGCCGGTGGTCTCCATCGGCGCGGTCC
>JAGOBN010000710.1 GCA_017999235.1 Anaerolineales bacterium
GTGCTGCACCCTGGCGCCGATGTCAGCGTCTATGCGGTGCCGGGCGAGGCGCGCCGCGCCTGGATCGTCTACGCCGCCCAGCCGGCGGCCGATCTTGCCGCGGCGCGGGCGGCCGTGGCCGCGCCGGATTTCGACCCGGCCCGCACCGTGATCTTGGAGCCGGCCGCCGCCCTCCAGGCCGGCCCCGCGCCGGCGGCGGCCCCCGACCCGCGCGACCCCAACACGGTGGCTGTGACCGTGACGCTGACGCAGCCCGGCTGGGTGGTGCTGGCGGATACGTTCTATCCCGGCTGGCAGGCCTGGGTGGACGGCGCGCCGGCGCCCATCCACCCGGCCGACCTCGCCTTCCGGGCGGTGGCGGTGCCGGCCGGCGCGCATACCGTGCGCTTTCATTACGCGCCGGCCTCATTCGGGTGGGGGAGCGCGCTCAGCGGCCTGGGCCTGCTGCTGGGGGCGGCCGGCGCGCTGTGGGGGCGGCGCCGCTCCCATTGAACCTGCGCTGGTCCAGCGGGGTAAATCTTGGGATGCCGCCGGCTCATCGGGGGCTCATCCAAATCCGCTATCTTGGCCGGCGTCTTGACCTTATAATCACTGGGTCATCCCGCCTTTTGCTCATGCGTAGGAGACGCCGTGGCTACTGTCACCGCTGATACAACCGTCAACGTCAAATCCATCGCCGACCGGCTGAGCGCCAATGTGGAGAAGGTCATCGTCGGCAAAACGGCCGAGGTGCAGCTGACGCTCATCGGGCTGCTTTGCCAGGGCCACCTGCTGATTGAAGATGTGCCGGGCGTGGGCAAGACCACGCTGGCCAAGACCCTGGCGCGCTCGCTGGGGACCAGCTTTAACCGCCTGCAGTTCACGCCCGATATGCTGCCGAGCGATGTGACCGGCGTCTCGATTTTCAACCAGCAGACGCGCGAGTTTGAGTTCCGGGCCGGCCCGATCATGGCCCAGGTGGTGCTGGCCGACGAGATCAACCGCGCCACGCCCAAGACCCAGGCGGCGCTGTTGGAGGCGATGGAAGAGAAGCAGGTGACGGTGGACGGGATCACCCACCCGCTGCCGCGCCCGTTCATGGTGCTGGCCACGCAAAACCCCATCGAGTATGAAGGCACGTTTCCGCTGCCGGAGGCGCAATTAGACCGCTTCATGCTGCGGCTCTCGCTGGGGTATCCCACCGCCGCGGATGAGGTGGCCGTGCTGGAGCGCCAGCAGTTCCGGCATCCGGTGGACGCGCTGGAGCAGGTGGTCAGCGTGGCGGAGCTGCAGCAGGCGCAGGACGCGGTGCGGCACATCCACGTCGCGGGGCCGCTGAAGGCTTACATTGTGGAGCTGGTCACCCAGACCCGCCGGCACCCGGATGTTTATCTGGGGGCCAGCCCGCGCGGCAGCCTCTCGCTCTTCCGGGCCGCGCAGGTGCGGGCCGCGCTGGACGCCCGCGATTACGTGCTGCCGGATGATATCAAGGCCCTGGCCGACGCGGCCCTGGCGCACCGCATCATCATCGGGCCGGCGGCGCGCATTAAGAACGTGGACGCCCGCGTCGTGGTGAAGGAAGTGCTGAGCGCCGTGCCGGTGCCGGGCGGCTCGCAGTTGAAGAAGTAACGGCGCCGGGACCCCGCGCATGCGCTCTCGCCGTCTGGTCGTCCTCAGCCTGTTATTGGCCTCGCTGGCCGGCGCATTGATCACCGGCCGTGATCTGTTCTTTAATTTGCTGTATCTCTGGCTGGCCCTGGTGATCGGGGCCGGCCTGTGGGCCTGGACCAGCCTGGGCCGCCTGCGCGTGGCGCGTCAGACGCGGGCGCTGCGCGCCCAGGTGGGCGACGCCATCGAAGAGCGGCTGGCCGTGCGCAACCAGGGCGGCCTGCCCAAACTGTGGCTGGAAGTGCGGGATTTTTCCGATTTGCCCGGCCATCACCCCAGCCAGGTGGTGGTGAGCCTGGGCGCCGGCCAGGAACGCGTCTGGGTGGCGCGCACCCGCGCCCAGCAGCGCGGCCGCTATCGCCTCGGCCCGCTGGCGCTCACCTCGGGCGACCCCTTTGGCCTGTTCCGCGTGACGCGCCGGATCAACTCCACCAACCAGGTGGTCATCTACCCGGCCACCGTCCCGCTGCCGGATTTCCCGCTGCCGGTGGGCACCGCGCCCGGCGGCGACGCCTTGCGCCGGCGCACCCACTACGTCACGCCCAACGCCGCCGGCGTGCGCGATTACGTCTCCGGCGATTCGTTCAACCGCATCCATTGGCGCACGTCGGCCCGGCGCGACCGCCTGATGGTGAAGGAATTTGAGCTGGACCCGCTGGCCGACGTCTGGCTGTTCCTGGACGGCGACCGCACCGTCCAGGCCGGCGTCGCCGCCCCGCCGGCCGATATCGATCTGCAGGACGCGCCCTGGTATCAGCGCGCGGAAGTGCAGCGCCTGCCGCCCACCACCGAAGAATATGCCGTCAGCGTGGTCGCGTCGCTGGCGCAGCATTTTCTGCGCCGCGACCGGGCGGTGGGGATGGTGGCTTACGGCGAGACGCGTGAAGTCATCCAGCCGGACCGCGGCGAGCGCCAGTTGAACAAAATACTGGAGACGCTGGCCGTGTTCCGGGCCGCCGGCCGCCTGCGCCTGCGCGACCAATTGGCGCTGGAGGCCGACCACCTGCCGCGCGGCGCCACGGTGATGCTGGTGACGGCCTCGGCGGAATTGAGCTGGGTGGGTTATCTGAACGCGCTGAAACGCCGGGGCGTGAACGTGATGGCGTTTCTGGTGAATGCCGCCACCTTTGGCGGCGCGCACAACAATGCCGCTCTGGGGATGACCCTGTGGGCCGGCGGGGTGCCGGCCTATCCGGTCCGCAACAACGAGGATTTCGCGGCGGCTCTGTTGACGACGGGTC
>JAGOBN010000711.1 GCA_017999235.1 Anaerolineales bacterium
GTATCGGCGTAGGCGGTCAACAGCACCCGCTTGGCGGCCGGCTCGAGCTTGAGCGCCGCGGCCAGAAACTCGACGCCCGTCATCTGCGGCATGCGTTGATCGACCACAAAGGCCGCCACGGGCTCCTGGCGCAGCTTCAACTGCGCCAGCGCTTCGAGCGCGGCCGCGCCCGACTCGGCTTTCAGCACCCGGAATTGCCCGCCGAATTTGTGGCGCAGATCGCGCTCGACGGCGTTGAGCACGGCCGGCTCGTCGTCCACCGCGAAGATAATGGGTTTGGTCATCCGTCAGTCTCCGGTGTCGCGCCCGCCCCGCCGGAGCGGGTTCGCCGAGGGGAATGGCTGTGGCTGAAGGGCGGGACACGGCCGCAGTATAACGCAGCCGACCGGCGGCAACAAAAACGCTGGCCAGCGCAGTTAATGCGCCGTCAGCGTCGATGGCCTGGCTCGCGAGGGGCTCTACCGGCGTGGCGCCGGGGATGAGCGGGAGGGCGTGGGGCGCGCCGCCCAGGGTTCACAGTCAGTCCGGCCGGTTTAAGGTAGTCGGTCACTCCTCGCCGGATCCGCCTCAATCCGATTGCGGCCGCCGGCTTTGGCCGCATACAGCAGCCGGTCCGCCGCTTGCACGAGTTCAGCCGCCGCTTGGGCGGCCGCCGGCTCCAGAATCGCCACCCCTTGGCTGACCGTCACGCACTTTGAGACCGCCGACCGCGCGTGCGGCAAGCTCAGGGCCGCCAGGCCGGCCTGAATCCGCTCCGCCACCAGCCAAGCGCCGGCCGCCTCGGTCTCAGGCAGGAGACACGCAAATTCCTCGCCGCCATAGCGCGCGGCTAAATCCCCGGGCCGCTGTAACGCGGAGCGCAGGACCTCGGCCACCTGGCGCAGGCAGGTGTCGCCGGCCAGATGCCCATAGTGATCGTTGTAGCGCTTAAAAAAGTCAACGTCCAGCATGACCAGGGCCATGGCCGTCTGGTTACGGGCCGCGCGCCGCCACTCTTGCGTCAGGAATTCATCAAACCGCCGCCGGTTCGCCAGGCCGGTCAGGCCATCCACCCACGCCCGGCCCTCCAGCACGTCCCGCACCAGCTTGAGCTCCAAATGCGTCTTGACCCGCGCCCGCATGACCGGCAGCGAGACCGGCTTAGTGATGTAATCCACCGCGCCGATCTCCAGACCGCGCACCTCGTCCCCGACCTGGTTCATGGCGGTCACAAATATGACCGGGGTCTGGCGCAGGCGTTCATCCGCCTTGAGCCGCCGGCAGACTTCGTAGCCGTCCAGATCCGGCATCATCACGTCCAGGATGATGAGATCGGGGTTCTCAACGGCGGCTTGCGCCAAGGCCTCCGCGCCGTTGCTGGCAAACACAATGTCATAGCCGTCCAGGCCGCCGGCCAGCACTTCGATATTGACCGGCTCATCATCCACCAGCAGCACCACGGGCCGCGGCCGCCGGCCCTGAGCGCCGGCCTGCCCGTCGGCGAGCAGCGCCGCCAAAGCCGGTTCTAACCCAGCGGGGGCGTCAGGCGGCATCGGTCAGCTCCAGTTGAGTCTCTAAACGCGTGACGGCCGCCCGCGCCGCGGCAAAATCCAGCCGGCGCAGCCCGTCCTCGATGTCCGCCAGCGCTGGCTGGAACACCGCCTCCGGCAGAGCGGCTTGCGCGGCCCGGAACTGCTGGCGCGCCCCCAGGTGGCGCCGGTCGAGCAGATTGGTTAATTCCTTCAGCGCCAGGCGGACGTGGCCTAGCCGATCAGGCGCCAGCGCCAGCGAGGCCGCGGGCGGGCGGGCCGGTTCATCCAAACGCGCCAGCGCCTCCCACGTCGGCCGCAGCGCCGCTTCCAGTTGGTCAATCAGAGCGGGCGCGGCCGCCCGCTCCCCCTGCCGCAAGCGGTCCTCCAGCTCGCCGGCGGCGGCGGAGGCACCGTTCAAGCCGAGCATGCCGGCCGTGCCGCGCAGCTTGTGCGCCAGGCGCGCCATCACCAGGACGTTCCCCTGTCCCAGCGCGGCCCGGAGGCGTTCCGCCACATCGTGTTGGGTGGAATGAAAATCGCGGAGCGCGCTCAACAGCAAGTCCGCATCGAAATTGACCCGGAGCAGCGCTTCGGCCAATTCCAAGCCGGGCAAACTCTCCAGCGTGGCGCGCGCCGCCGGATCCAGATGGACCGCGAGGGCCTCCCGGGCGGCCGGTGGCGGCGGCCTGGGCGTTGGCGCAACCCAGCGCCGTAAGGTGGCGGTCAGGCTTTCCAGGTCCACGGGCTTGGGCAAATAGTCGTTCAGGCCTGCGTCCAGACAGTGGCGCAGTTCGGCGCCCCCGGCTTGCGCGGTCAGGGCGATGATGGGCAGGCCGGCCCAGCGCGGCTGCTCTCGAATCAAGCGGGTAACGGCCAGGCCATCCAGGTCCGGCATCTGAATATCCATCAGGATCGCATCCAAAGTTCCGATTTCAGCGGTGGTTTTTTCCAGCGCGTCGCGGCCGCTGACCGCCGTCAACGTCGTCACCCCCAGGGTCTTGAGCATGTCCCCCGTCACCAGCCGGTTGACGTCATCGTCGTCCACCAGCAACATCCGGGCGCCGGCCAGGCTGGTCCGGGCGGCCCGGCCTGACTCGGGCAGCGCCAGACCGGCCCCGGCAGCGCTGTCGGGCACCTCAAAGAGCAGGGTGACGGAGAAAACGCTGCCCTGGCCCGGCGCGCTCTCCACGGTAATCTCCCCGCCCATCAACTCCACCAGCTGGCGGCTGATCGCCAGCCCCAGGCCGGTCCCGCCGTACTTGCGAGTGGTCGAACTGTCGGCCTGCGGGAAGGGCCTAAACAGCCGCGCCATCTGCTCCGGCGTCATGCCGATGCCGGTGTCCTGCACCGTAAAGCACAGCCGGGCCTGGCCTTG
>JAGOBN010000712.1 GCA_017999235.1 Anaerolineales bacterium
GCTGGGGCGCGTGTTTTCAAAGGCCGACGCGGTCTACTACTATGGCGTCGGCCAGAAGGCGACCTTGGCCATGTGCGGGCCGCTGTCCGAGACCGCATACCAGATGGTGCCCGGTTTAAAGGGCATCGCCGTGCCGTCGGGGTAGTAGAGCTGCATGAGCTGATCGGGGCCATACCGCCGCCACAGGCCCACGTAGCGCTGATCGCCGCGCAGCAGGACGGCCACGCCCTCGCCCAGCAGGTCCACGCCCACCGAGTTCAGCTTAACGGCCTCATCCTCGATGAAATCGGCCTCGAAATTGCGGGCGAACAGGAAGACGACGTTGTCGAATTCCGGCGCCTGTCCGGTGAGGTAATCCACGTTCGCGGCGCGCACCGGCCGGCGCCCGGTCTGGTCCTCCACCCAGCTCTGCCAGCGGCCGGTGGCGGCGTTGTACTTCCACAAGCTCTGCGGGCCGACGCCGGGATAATCCAGATAGGCCTCGGTGGTGGGCTGGCCGCCGGCGGGGGCGTTGGCGTCAAAGACCAGGCCGCCCAGCGCCGGCCGCTGGTTCAAGCCCTTGCGCGTCATCAGCGCCCAGATCTCGGCCGGGAAGGCAAACAACCGATGGTAACGCGGCACCCCCGGACGCGGGATGTTCAGCAGCCGGTCCAGATACGGCTTGCCGTACGAGGCGTCGCCGATCCACGACTCGGACACCACGCGCCGCGCCCAGTCGGCGGCGCGCAGGCGCTCCTCGATGCGCGGCGGGGTGTTGGGCGCGCCGCGGTTGGTGCTGCCGCCGGAGGTCACCAGAAGGCCTTGATACATCGGCATCAGATGATCCACGTCAATCAGGCGCGTGCTGCGCACCGAGCCGACGCGCGGCGGGGTCTGGCCGTAGAAGACGGCCGTGTAACGCGTGATCTGAAAGCCTTCCATCTGGTACTCCCAGACGTGATCGGCATAGGACAAGCCACTTTGCGGGCGGATGATGGGGCCGTGGTTGCTGACCTTCACCAGCATCGGCCGGCGCTCCAGCAAAGCCGGGTCGGCCACGGCCAGACCCGTGAGCGGGTTGACGGCGTCCTGCGCCTGGGCGGCCGGCAAACGGGAGGCGACGAACAAGGGCGTGAGGGCGACCACGCCCGCGAGCAGAAGGACCACAAAACGACGAGGCATACCGACTCCTTGAGTTACCAATACCTGCCGCAGAGTCTAGGGCCGGGGCCGGCTTCCCGCAATCCGGAAAATTGCCCTGGTCAGCGGGGCTATTCTTGCCGGAGGGCGGCCGAGATCGGCACGCTCAGCAGCCGGCGCATCGGGTAGATGGCGGCCAGCACCGCCGCCAAGACGCTGACGAGCAGCGCCTGCAGATAGACCGCCGGCTCGCTCTGCATCTGAATGGTCCAGCCGAACGAGCGCAGGTTGATGACGTAGACCAGCACCACCGCCAGGATATAGCCGGTGGGCAAGGAAAACAGGCCGGCGGCCAGGCCCATCAGCCCGGTCTCCAAAAACGTCAGCTGCCAGAGCTGGCCCGGCGTCAGCCCCAGCGCCTGCAGGGTGGCCAGTTCGCGGGCGCGTTCCAGCTGCAGCGCCAAGAGGGCGCTCAGCACGCCGATGAAGGCCACCACCACGGCCAGCAGCCGCAGGGCGTTGGTGATCGCGAAGGTTCGGTCGAAGACCACCAGGGCCTGGTCGCGCAAGGCGCGGTTGGCCTGCACCTGCAGGGCCGTGTCGGCCAGCGCGGCGCGCAGCGTCTCCGCCAGCGGGTCCAGCGCCTGCCCCGGCGCCGCGTACACGGCCAGCGCCGAGATGGCGCGGTCATCCCAGTACTGCTCATACACCGACCGGCTGATCTGCACGCGCCCCTGATCGGAGGCGTAGTCGTAGTAGATGGCGGCCACCGGGAAGGTGTGCGGGCCGCGATCGGTAAGCAGGGTCACCGCTCCGCCCTGCGGCGGCACATGCTGGCGAAAGGCGTACGGCTCGCTGACGATCACGGCGCCGGCCTGCAGCTGCGCCCAGATCGCGTCCGGGTCGCCGCTGGCGTAGCGGTATAGGCTGGCCGCGCGCCGGGTCCGCGCATCCGCCACCACCAGGCTGACCGGGCGGGGGCCGGCCCCGGTCTCAG
Source organism: Anaerolineales bacterium (assembly GCA_017999235.1). The sequence continues at coordinate 2,117 of JAGOBN010000712.1, forward strand.
CCGGCGCGCTGACCTGCACCGTGCGGATGGTCTCGACGGCGGCCACGCCCGGCACCGCGCGCAGCCGGTCCGCCAGCTCGGGCGCGAGCGTCACCGTGGTCTGGCTGCCGCCCGCCGCCGGCGCGGAGATGTAGATATCGGCCACCAGGGTCAGGGCCAGCCAGTTGGTGACCGTGCCGCGGAAGGACGCGATCATCACGCTGACGCCGATAGTGACCGAGACCGCCACCATGAGCGCGGCGATGGCGACGCTGGTGCGGCTGATGGCCTTGACGACCGTGCGCGCCGCGATCCCGCCCAAGACGCCCACCGTGCGGCGCAGGGCCGGCGCCGCCAGCGCCATGAGCCAGGCCGTGCCCTGCGGCACCGCCAGGGCCAGACCGATGACGACGAGGAAGAGGCCGGCGAACGCGGCGACCAGTGACTCGGTCATCCCCACCAGCAGGGCCGCGCCCAGGCCGCCCAGGCCCAGGCCGGCCCCGAACAGCCACGGCAGCAGCCGGCGCGCCCGGTCTTCAAACGCGCTGCGCTGGGTCATGGTGACGGGCGGGACGCTGGCCGCTTCGGCGGCCGGCGCGGCGGCCGCGAGCAGCGCGGCGGCCAGCCCCAGGCCCAGCCCCTTCAGCACGGTCAGCGCTTCCAGCGGCGCGCCGCGCACATTCACCACGTAATACAAGTCATTGATGGTCTGCGTCACCAGCCTGCCACTTATACACATCT
>JAGOBN010000713.1 GCA_017999235.1 Anaerolineales bacterium
CCTCCAACGCCTGGGAACAAAGCTGAAAAGTTCGCAGCGGCGCGGCCAGCGCCGCCGCCGGGGTCACCTCCAGTTGCAGCACCAGGCTGGCGCCCGGCTCGACGGCCGGCGTTTGGGCGCGCGCGGCCGGCGCGATCAGCGGCGCGGAGACGGCGGCGGGCGGCGGGGCCGGCGCGGCCGCGGCCGGCGGCGCAATCGAGGTCATCGATTTCAAGCGCCGCGCCGTGTAGTCGGTCTGGCGCAAGTTGTGGTCCAGCGCCCGCACGCTGGCGCCCAGCTGGCCGGGCAGCAGCCGCCCGATCTCCCCCAGCCAAGTGGAGGCCCAATCCGCCAGCGCCGACACGCGCGCGCCGCTGACCGGGCTGGCGCTGGGCGCGCGCGGAGCCGCCGGCGCCGCGGCCGATATCGCCGGGGCCAGGTCCTGGGGCCGGCCGTCCACGATGACGCGAAAGGCCAGCTGCCCGGCGGGGTTATCCACCCACACCGCGTAGTGGGTGCGCGCATTACCCTGGTTGAACAACTCCACGCGCAGCCGCCGCTGGCGCGCCCGGCGCTGCCAGCCGGCCACGGTCACCCAGGCGAAAACGGCGGCCGCCAGAATGACCGGCACCGCCAGCGCCGCCAGGGCCACATCCCAATAGCTCAAATACTCGGTCCACATACCGGGTTAGTCCATCGGCGTCACGCTGACGCGATGCGCGTGATACGGCTGCACCACCACCGCCTGCGAGACCGCCGCCGCCTCGCCGGGATAGGCCTGCGGGGCCGTGACCGTGATCCGGAACCGCTGGCGGCCGGCCGGCAGGCTCGGCCCGCGCGGATGGCGCAGGCGGAAGAGCACTTCCTTCTGCGCGTTCGGGAACAAGATCGGGCCGGGGCCGATTTCATAACACGCCGCGCTGAGCCCCTGCACTTCAATCCGGAACTGCGCCCCGGCGCGGTCGCCCAGATTCTGAATAATAAGCACGCCCTCCAAGAACGCGTCCGGCGCCAGCGGCTGATCCGGGAAGCGCAGCTCTAAGCCAATGGCGCGCGCGCCGCCGGAATGCGCGCCGTTGACGCCGTTCACGGCCGGCGCCGCGCTCACCGCCACGGCGGCGGCCACCGGGGCAGCAGCCGCGCCCAGCCCGCCCGTCGTCCCGCGCCGCTCCGGCTCGGGCGGCCGCGCCGGCCCGCCGCCCGCGCCCAGCAGCAGCGTGAAATCGCCCAGCCGGATCTGATCGCCTTCGGCGATCTCCAGCGTCGCGAGCCGCGCCAGGCTGCGGGCGCCCGACCGGCCCGTGAGCGTCACCGGGTCGCCCAGGTTGACCACGCGCAGGCCGGCCGCGCCCGGAAGCGCGAGCAGTTGGAGGTGGCGCGGCGCCACGCCCCCGCCGCGCGCCGCTTCCAGGACCACATCACAGCGCGGATCGCTGCCCACGTAACACAGGGCTTTGGACAGCGGCGTCACCTGCCGCCAGCCCGCTCGATCCACAATCTCCAGCTTCAGATCAGCCATGCGCGTTCAATCCACCCCTTAGCCGGCCGCCGCTTCGTGCCGGCGCGCGGCCGCGAAAGCCAGCAAATTGGCGCCCCACTCGTGCGCGGAACGGATCTCCTCGCGCAGGGCCGGCCGGCCGCGCCGCTCGCCTTGCCAGAGACAGCCATAATCGCCCGTGGTAAAGATCACGCCGCCGCCCAGCCGGAATTCGGTGATGCCCTTGGTCTCAAACCCGGCCGGCGGCACGCCGAAGAGCGTGGGCTCCGTGAACAGCCGGTGGCCGAGGCGCGTCGGCTCCAGGGTGACGCCCAGGGACGTCAGCGCGTCCAGGAAGGCCGCGTCGGCGGGCGGCGCGCCTTCGGTGACGGGGCGGCGGCAGCTCTCCATGAGCACCGTACCACCCGCTTGCAGGTAAGCATATAGACCTTTCAACTCATCCGCGTTCAGCTGAAATTCGGAATGCGCCACTAGGTATAAGAGGGTGTACTCCGAGAGGTTGGCCGCGGTCAGGGCCACCGCGTTGTCCACCCACACCGGCCGGCCGCCGCCCGCCGGCCCGCGCAGGTAGCGCGCCAGGTGCGCGATCCCGCGCTGGTGCGTCTCGTGCGCGCCCTTGTCCGCGCTCACAAAGGCGATGGTCAGCGCCGGCGCCGGCGGCGCGCCCACCATGACCCGGTAGCGTCCGTCAATCTCATTCGCTTCGGGCTGGGCGGGGTCCTTGGGGTTGCATGCGGCCGCGCCCAGGCCCTGCCGCCGCACCCGCGCCAGTTCCACATAGGGCGTGGCCGGCAGCCGGGAGCTGGCTTCGATGCCGTACTCGGCGCGCACGTACAGCGCCCCGCTCTCATCAGTGGCGCCGGCCTTGGGCCGCGCGCGGCTCTCGCCGTAGGTCAAGAGCACGTACACCGGGCCTTCCGTGCGGCCCAGGTCGAAGGCGCGCGGCTCGGTCAGCACAATGGTCTGGCCGGCGCCGTCCACGGCGATGCCGGGCAGGATGTACACCGCATTGTCCGCCGGGTCGCTGGCCAGCACTTCCAGGCCGGTCACGATGCCGGCGCCGTGGCTCAACAGCGCATGCAGCCGCAGCTGCTGGCGGTGATAATCGTGCGCCTCCTCCCAGACGGCGGCCGTGATGGCCAGCCCGTCCGTGGGCTGGAGGCGGTGGGCGGGGAAGGCTTGCAGCAGGTCACGCGTCGTCACAGGCGGTCCCTCATACGGCGGCCGGCGCGGGGCCGGCCGGCAGCTCGAGCGTGTAGGCGGTGTGGGCGGGCTTCTCGGCCTCGATGATGGCGGCGATGATGCGCTGACGTTCCTGGGCCTGGTGGGCGTCCGGCGCGTCCGGCAGCGGCAAAATCACGCGGAAAGTGTGCGGCTGATTGGTGGTGCCGAGCGCGATATC
>JAGOBN010000714.1 GCA_017999235.1 Anaerolineales bacterium
GCGGCCGTGGGGGCCTTACTGGGGGCGCTGACCTGGGGCGGGCGGCGCTGGGCCGGCGCCGCGCCCGCGCTCGCGCCGCTGGCGGCCGGCCTCCTGGCGTTGGACCCCACCGCCAGCCTCTACAGCCGCTTCGGCTTCAGCTACAACGCGCTCGCTCCATTAATCAGTGTGTTTGTGCTGGGCCTGTGGGGATATGCGGAGACCCGCGCCCGCCGCTGGCTGGCCCTGGCCGCCGCGCTGATCGGTCTGGGGCTGCTCATTGATCTGTGGGCCGGCGCGCTGCTTGGCCCGCTGATCGGCCTGGCGCTCTGGCGCCGGCCGCGTGACCTGGCCTGGAGCCTGCCGTTGGCGGCGGCCCCGTTCACCCTGTATCTCGGCGGGCTCTGGCTCAGCGCGCCGGCCGCCGCGCTCTTTGACCTCCGCTTTACGCTCCTGCGCCTGAATGCCATCCCGCTCGCGCAGCAGGTCGCCACCCTGACCGACAACGCCGGACAAGTAGCCCTGGCTAATCCGGCCTTCGCGCTGGGCGGCCTGGGGCTGTTGGGGCTGCGGCCGGCCGGCCTGCGGGCGGCGGCCGCGCTCACGTTTTTCCTGCCGCTGGCGCTGCTCGGGCGCACGGTGGCGCTCTACAGCCTGAGCGCGTACTATCTCATTCCTCTATATCCGTTGGCGGCGCTGGGCCTGGCGACCCTGAGCCTCCGGCTGTGGGAGGCGGCCGGCCAACGCGCGCCGCTCCGCGCCGGCCTTTCGGTGGCGGCGCTGTTCACGGCGGTGATGCTATTGGCGCTCAACCTCGTCCCCTGGCGGGACGGCTTCACCACGCCGATCGATGATTTCCTGGTCGCCGCCGCCGACGCGCGGGCGGCGGCCGGCTTTGTCAACGCCCACGCCGCGCCGGACGACCTGGTGCTGGCGTCGCCGGCGGTGGCCTGGCAGCTCACGGGCCGCGCGGCGGATTTTCAGATGGCGGCGGCCGCCGCCGGCCAGGCTACTCCCCATCTGCCCGCCGACCTGCCGGCGGCGCGCTGGGTCTTTGATCCGCGCTTTGAGCGCGCGCGCTACCTGGTGGTGGACAACCTGTGGCGCAACTGGGCGGTCGTCCATGTGCCGGCGGTTGACGCCTGGTGGCGGGCGATGGACAATTGGCCCATTGTTTTTCAAACTGGCGCCATCACCATTTACGCTCATCCGACCACTAACCCCTAATGCCAAAACCCACTTTTCTCTTCGGCACCGTCGGCAGCCCCATGTCCACGCCGCCCAAACCCGGCGGCACGGTGGGCGGCATCGCGCGCATGGCCGCGCTGGGTTTGGAGACGCAAGAGCTGGCCTGGGTCCAATCCGTGCGCGTCAGCGAGGCCAAGTGCGCGGAGATCAAGACCACGGCCGCCGCGCACGGCGTGGCGCTCTCGGTCCACGCGCCGTACTTCATCAACCTCAACGCCACCGCCGACGAGTGGCCCAAGAGCCGCAAGCGGCTGATGGACGCCGCGCACTACGGCCACCTGGCCGGCGCCACCGACATCATTTTTCATCCCGGCTCGTATTTCGGCCGGCCGGCCGCGGAGGTGCTGGCCGTGGCGGTGCCGCGCCTGCGCGGGTGTGTGGAAGAACTGCGCGCGGCCGGCAACCCGGTCTGCTTGCGGCCCGAGACGATGGGCAAGAGCGCCATGCTTGGTTCGCTGGAAGATACGCTGGTCATGGCGGCCGAGATTGAAGGCGTGCTGCCCTGTCTGGATTTTGCCCACCTGCATGCGCGGCCGGGCGATGGCACGGCCAACTCATATGCCGAGTGGGCGGCGATGCTGACCTTGATCAAAAAGCGCCTGGGCGCGCGCGCGCTGAAGCGCCTGCACATCCACCTCTCCGGCATCGCCTACGGACCCAAAGGCGAGCAGCACCACCTCACCCTGGCTGACGCCGACCTGAAATACAAAGAGCTCTTCAAAGCCCTGCGGGATTTCCAGTGCGCGGGCCGCGTGCTGTGCGAAAGCCCCATCATGGAAGACGACGCGCGGGTCATGCAGAAGACCTGGGCCAAACTCAACAAAACTCAATGACCGGGTCTGACGGCCGATGTTCCGATATCTAACTTGATCACCCCAGGATGTTTCGGCTCGCGCCGTTTTTATTTCTGATTTGTCACTTCTGATTTCTCACTTCCCCCTTCCCACTTCCCACTTCCCACTTCTCACTTTCCTCCTATGCCCCACACCCGCCTGGCCGCCCGCGTCGCCACGTTCGGCGTCACCATTTTCAGTGAAATGTCGCGCCTGGCCGTGCAGCATGGCGCGGTCAATCTGGGCCAGGGCTTCCCGGATTTCGACGGCCCGGAGCCGGCCAAGGACGCCGCCATCGCCGCCATCCGCGCCGGCGAGAACCAGTACGCGCCCAGCAGCGGCACGCCGGCCCTGCGCCAAGCGCTGGCCCGGCACGCGCGCCGCTTCTACGGTCAGGCCGTGGACCCGGAGACGGAGATCACGGTCACCAGCGGCGCCACCGAGGCCATGTTCGCGGCCATGCTGGGGCTGGTGAATCCGGGGGACGAAGTGATCGTCTTCGAGCCCTATTACGACTCGTACGTGCCGCACTGCGCGATGGTGGGCGCGGTGCCGCGCCTGGTGCCGCTGCGCGCGCAGGCCGGCGGCGGCTGGGCCTTCGATCCGGCGGAACTGGCGGCGGCGTTCAACCCGCGCACCCGGCTGATCGTGCTTAACACGCCCCACAACCCCACCGGCAAGGTCTTCACGGAAGCCGAACTGCTGGTCATCGCCGGCCTGTGCCAGCAGTGGAATGTGCTGGCGCTTTCGGACGAGGTCTATGAGCACCTCGTCTACGCCGGCGCGCGGCATGTGCGGCTGGCCGCCCTGCCGGGCATG
>JAGOBN010000715.1 GCA_017999235.1 Anaerolineales bacterium
GATCAGCGGGGGCACCGGCGGCTTCGAGGCCGGCCCTTGCGCCGCTCACCCCGGCGGTCGAGGGCAGTTCTTATGGAATCTAAAACCGTCTGGGCGCGCCAGAGGCGGAGCGCCGTTTGCGGGGCCGCGGTCGGTCAGACGGTACTGGCGCGGTTGTTGGCGGAGGGCGGGGCCGTCCAGCCCGGCGCTTGCTGGCCGAGCAGCAACCCCAACTGCGCGGCATGCTCCTGAACGTGCCGCAGGGTGTAGAGCAGCAGCTCCGCAAAAGTGACCTCACCCCAGCTAAAGCGGCAGAGCCGCTGAGCGTCCGCGTCGGTCAGGGCCATGAGCGTCGCCTGACACTTCTGCCGGCACTGCTGGAGATAGGCGGCCAGTTCAGCCTGGGTATAGACCCGGTCCGGCACCGGACCGGCATCGTGCTGCTCAATCAGCGCGAAGGGGGCCGGGGGCACAAAGCCTTCTTCGGCGCCCGTCAGATACAGGTCGAGCCAGAACAGCGTGTGGTAGACGACGTACCAGAACTGGGAAAACTCCGGGAAGCGGAACGGGACACCTTCCGGCCGGTCTGGGGGGACTGGCCATAACATCGTGCGCCAGAGCTCAGGGGGGCAGGCGCGCAGCGCATCGTCGAGGCTGTCGATCGCGACCCCAAACTGCCGCCAGGTGAAGGCACGCCATTCAATTGGCATTGCGAGTCTCCGTTGGCCGGCCACGCCGGAGTGTTGGCCGCCCGCGCCGGCATGTCCCGGCGCTGGTCCAGGGCGGGCCGGCCTCAGCTTACCGCTTGCTTCACGAGCGCGCTGATCCGGGCCTCGACGGCCGCCGTCAGCGCCTTCAGCGCAAAGGCGGTCGGCCACAGGTCGCCGTCATCGAGGTTCGCCGGATCGTTGAAGCCGAGCGTCGCGTACCGCGTGTTGAACTTCTGCGCGCTTTGGAAAAAGCACACAATCTTGCCATCCTTGGCATAGGCCGGCATCCCGTACCAGGTTTTCGGGGAGAGGACCGGCGCGCTGGCGGTGATAAGCGCATGGAGCCGCTTGGCCATGGCGCGCTCCGGCTCCTTCAGCGCGGCGATCGCCGCCTGCACGGCGCTTTCCCCAGCCGCCCGATCCTTGCCCGCGCGCGCTTCCGCTTTCAGCTCCTGGGCGCGCTCCCGCATCGCGGCCTTTTCCGCGTCCGTGAAACCCGGGGACTTCTTGTTGGGCGCGGTGGTGCGCTTCTTGGCGCCGCCCGCCAGGGCAGGTGTGGTGGACTTCGGTGCTTCGTGTTTGGGGCTCATGGAAATCTCCTGTACTGATTTGGGTTGAAAACCTCACCCTTGAGGCATCGGCTCGCCGGTCTCCAGGAAGGTCTTCAGATTGCTGAGGATCCACGTCCAGCCGCCGCCCTGCAAGCCCTGATAGGTGGCCGTCTCGCCCTGGAAGTCCTCGTGGACGACGGTGACCCTGGTGACGCCGCCGGGCAGCGCCTCCAGCTCCCAGATGACCCGCGTGGGGGCGTCGGCGTTCATCGGGGGCCAGACGGAATGATACGTGTGCACCAGCCGGTTAGGCGGGTCGGACAAAACGACCTCCCCTTCGACGATGGGCGCTCCGGTCGGCATGTGGTAGGTGAAGGGCGAGCCGACGGTGAGGTCGGTCTTGAGCGTACAGCCGTAGTAGTAGCGGGAGGTGAACTCCGGTTTGGTGATCGCGTCCCACACGCGCGGCGGCGGCGCCTGGATAATGATCTGATAAACAAGCCTGGGTTTCGAAGCGGTAGTCATGCTATGGCCTCCTTCAAGCGCGGTTTTCAGATCGACGAGCGCGCTCACTCGCGCCGCCGAGTATTTGCTGATCCAGCGGTCGGCTATGAACTGGATCGGGACCGGGTTTAGGTAGTGCAGCCGCTCGCGGCCAGCTTTGCGCCTAGCGATCAATCCGGCCTTTTCCAGCACGCGCAGGTGCTTCATTACCCCGAACCGCGTCATCGGCAGCTCCGCCTCCAGTTCTGTGACCGTGCGGCCGTCCCGCTCGAAGAGGAGGTCAAGCAGCCGCCGGCGCGTTGGGTCGGCCAGGGCGCGAAAAATAGATTCGTTTTCCACGTCAGCACTATACGTGACTTAATAGTCACATATCAACACTATATGTGACTTAATGGTCACGTGTCAAGAGCTAATTCCATTATCCTGCTGGAGGATGGGCAGAGGTGAGCTTCTAGAAGCCAACGGGTTAGCCGTGTGGGTCGAGGCCGAGGCTGGATCTTATCAAACGGTTCCGCAGGCCGGTCAGAGCTGGTGTCCCGAAGGACACCTGGCCATTCAACCCCATGAGTATCTGCGCGGCGCCCAGGCCAAGTCGGGTACAACCGCTGGCTGGGCGGCGTTTCACGGCCCCGCTGTCAGTTGTTGAACAACAAAATCCCCATACGGCGTGTAGCCCTGCCCGTCTTTAGCCAACATCAGCGGCAGCCAAGCATCATCATACCAACATGCAATCCAGCCGATCCCGCGGGCGTCCAGATACTCCAAGAACGGCTCGCCATAGTCGGCCCGATTGCCCACCAAATAGGCTGTCTCGGCCTTGTCACTGGTCTCCATGAAGCCCCATTCGGTGATGAGGACCGGGTGACGCTCCGCAACGCCGCCAAACCAATTGGGCCAGCCGGCGCGGGAGTGAACGGGATAGATGTGCGCGGCATAGGCCAGGTTGTCATCGGCGAGCGGCGCACTCGCCACCCACGACAAATCCCTGCCATACTCAACGCCTCCCACAATGACGAGTTGATCCGCCCCGGCCTCCCGAATGACGGCCACTATCTGATCCGCCTGCCGGCGCCAGTCAGCGGCCGTGATGCTGGCCGGCTCGTTAAAGATCTCCAGGATCACATGCGGG
>JAGOBN010000716.1 GCA_017999235.1 Anaerolineales bacterium
GTGGCGGATTGGCGGCCGCGCTTGCGGGCGCTGGGGGGCGAGCGGTGGTGGGCGGCGCCGGCCGTGCAGGCGGATATTCGCGCGCACTTTCAGCCGGGGGCGCGCATCACCACGGCGCCGGCGCGGGGCTGGCGTTAGCGGCCGGCGTCAGCGGGCGGGCTCCTCGGGGGCGAGCGGCAGGCGGATGGTGAAGGTGGATCCGAGGCCGGCGCCCTCACTGTACAGCGTGAGCGTGCCGCCCATCAGCTCGGTCAGCCGCCGGGCGATGCTCAAGCCCAGGCCGGTGCCGCCGTAGCGCCGGGTGGAACTGCCGTCCACCTGCACGAAGGGCTGGAACAGCTCGGACTGTTTGTCGGGCGAGATGCCGATGCCGGTGTCCTGCACGGTGATGACCAGGCAGCGCGGCGCCTCCCAGTCCGTGGCGATGCTCACCGTCACCCCGCCGCGTTCGGTGAACTTGATGGCGTTGCCCAGCACGTTGAGCAGGATCTGCTCAACCTTGCCGGCCTCCGCCCAGATCAGCGGCGGGGGCTCGGCGGGCAGCCGCATCTCCAGGTGCAGGTGCTTGTGCTCGGCCTGCGGCCGCGTGAACATATACGCCTCGGCCAGGACCGGCAGCACGTCCACCGCGGCGAGCTGCAGATCCATGCGGCCGGCCTCGATCTTGGCGATATCCAGCAAATCCGTGATCAAGTACAACAGGCGCTGCGAAGCGCCGTGGGCGGTGCGGACCAGGTGCAATTGATCGGCCGGCGTCTCCACCAGCCCGTTGAGGACGGCGTCCAGCGCGCCCATGATCACGGCCAGCGGCGTGCGCAGCTCGTGCGAGGTATTGGCCAGGAACATGCTCTTGAGCTGATTGGCGGTCTCGGCCGCGGCGCGGGCGCTTTCCAGGTTCGCCACCAGGCGCGCGTTTTCCAGCGCCAGCGCGGCGCTGTCGGCGAAGACTTCGACGATATGGCGCGCCCGTCCGGAGAAGGCGTCTAGTTCCGGGCTTTGCAGATCCAGCACGCCCAGCGCCTGCTGGCCGGCCACCAGCGGCACGGCCAGCTCGGAGCGGGTGCGCGGGTCGGCGCGCAAATAGCGCGCATCGGCGGCCACATCCGGGGCGTAGACGGTCTGGCGGGTGGTAAAGGCGGCCACGGTCACGCCGGCGCCGGTCAGCGGCAGGTGCGGCGCCCCCGTAATCGCAAATCCCCCGGTGGTCGCCACGCGGCTCAGGGCGGCGCCGGCCTCATCCACCAGCAGCACGCTGCAGCTCACAAAGTCGAATTCGCGGGTGACGGATTCCGCGATGTGCCGCGCCAGGCTGAGCACGTCTGCGGCCGGCGCCAGCAGCTGCGTAGAGGCGCGGTAAAGGGCCGCGATCTCGGCCGAGTTTTGCGCCAGCTGCGCCTCGGCGTGTTTGCGTTCGGAAATGTCGCGCGCCAGCATCAGGGCGGTTTTGACGAAGCTGTTGGTGGCCGGGATGGGCGCGACGCGGGCCAGGAACCAGCGGGTGCCATCCGCCAGCCGGACCGGATACTCGATGGACTCCGGCTGGCGGGTATTCAGCACGCGCCGGATCAAAACGGTCAGCCGATTGGCCTCCGCTTCGTCAATCACTTCGGCCAATTGGCGGCCTAGGAGTTCCGCGCGCGGCCGCGCCAGCAGGCTCTCGTCGTTGGTCCAGATGTTGATGTAAGTGCCGTCGGCGTCAAATTCAAAGACGATCTCATCGATCGAGCCGACGATGGCCTGCAGGCGCGATTCGCTTTCCTGGCGGATGGTCTCCGCCTGCCGCCGTTCGGTGATATCGCGGGCCAGCACCAGCCACTGGCCGTTGGTCTGGGGCCGGGTGCTCAACTCCACCAAGATCGGATTGGCGTCGCGGCGCAGCATCCGGCGCTCGCGCGGCGCGGCCGGGTCGGCCAGGGTTTGAAAATCAAACCACACCCAGTCTTCCACTGGGATCAGCAGCCGGAGCGGCAGGCCGATCAAGGTGTCGCGCGCGTAGCCTAGCAGCTCGGCGGCGCGCTGATTGGCGTCACTCACGCGTCCGCCGGGGTCCACCAGCAGGATCGCGTCCAGGGAATGATCGAGGATCGTTTGGTAATAGGTGATCTGCTGGCGCAGCGCCTCGGCCTGACGCGTGTGCTCGGCCGCCAGCCGGCGCGCTTCCACCAGCCATTGCCGGGCCTGGGGCGCCAAGGCGGGCGGCAGGGCCTCGGCGGCCCCGGCCGGCCACAGACCCAGCAGCTGATCCAGATGGTCAAGCGGTGAACGGGCCGGCGGGAGGTCGCTCATCGGCAGAGCAGCAGCGGCACCGGCGCGGTGCGCAGCACCTGGTCCACGGAACTGCCCAGCAACACTTCCACCACCGGCTGGGCGCCGTACCCCCCCATTAAGATCAGATCGCTCTCCAGCTCGCCGGCGGCGCGCCGAATGGCGGCGGGCACCGGGCCGCCGGCGGTCTGAAAATCCGCGGCCACCTCATGGAACTCCAGATACTGGCGCGCAAATGCCAGGGGATCCGCGGCGCCGGCGTTCTCCGTCACGTTGATCACGGTCAAGCGCGTCCCCGGATCGCCGGCCAGATAAGCGGCCACGAAGAGCGCCTCTTTGGCCTTGGGACTGTTGTCGAAGGCGAGCAGCAGGCGGCGCAGGGGGGTGGCGGCGCGCGGCACCGCCAGCACGGGGCGCGGGCAGCGCCGGATCAGCGTGCGGAAGCCGGAACTCAGGCGCTCCAACGGTTGAGCGCTGGGGGGATGGGCGAGGCGCACCACCACCAAATCCACCAGCGCGGCGCGCTCGCAGATGCGGCCGGCGATATCGCCGGCCTCGATGGCCAAGGTCCCCGTCAGGCCGGCCGCCGCGCACCGG
>JAGOBN010000717.1 GCA_017999235.1 Anaerolineales bacterium
AGTTCCGCTTCGTCGATAATGGGGAGGCCCAGGCTTTGGGCCTTGGCCAGTTTGGAGCCGGGCGCCTCGCCCAGCACCAAGTAGCTCGTTTTCTTGCTGACGCTGTCCGTCACCTTGCCGCCGCGGGCCTCAATGTAAGCCTTCACTTCATCCCGGCCCAGGCTGGGCAAGGCGCCGGTGACGACAAAGGTCTGGCCCGTGAACGGGCCGGCCGCCGGCGCCGGCCGCACCTCGGCGGTCGGCCAGACCCCGGCCTTTTTTAATTTCTTAAGCACGGCGCGGTTGCCGGCCCCGGCGAACCAATCCACCACCGCCTGGGAGACGCTTGGCCCCACGCCGTCCACGGCTTGCAGGTCCTCGGCGGTGGCCGTTTGCAGCGCGTCCAGCGCGCCAAACTGCGCGGCCAGATCGCGCGCCGCCACCTCGCCCACGCTGCGGATGCCCAGCGCCGAGATCAGCTGGCCGAGCGGGCGCGTCTTCCCGGCCGCGATGGCGGCCAGCAGTTTCTCAGCCTTCTTCTCCGCGAAACCCGGCAGGGTGAGCAGCTGGTCCCGGGTCAGCGTGAAGAGGTCGGCCACATTCCGCACCAGGCCGGCCGCCACCACCTGCTCCGCCACCTTCTCGCCAAAGCCTTCCAGATCCAGCACCGCCGCGAAATGCTCGATCGTGCGCGTCAGCTGGGCGGGGCAGGCGCTGTTAACGCAATAGAAGGCCACCTCGGCTTCGGCGCGCTCCACCGGCTCGCCGCAGGCCGGACACCCGGCCGGCATCTGAAACGCGCGCTCGCCGCCGGTGCGCGCGTCCACCACCGGGCCGATGACATACGGGATGACGTCGCCGGCGCGCTTGAGCAGCACCCGGTCGCCCAGCCGGATATCCTTCTCGGCGATGTAATCAAAGTTATGCAGGGTGGCCTGCTTGACGGTCACCCCGCCCACTTCCACCGGCTCCAGGATGGCGTACGGCGTCAGCACGCCCGTGCGGCCCACGTTCACGCCGATGTCGTTGAGCACGGTGGTCACTTCGCGGGCCGGGAACTTAAAAGCCACCGCGCCGCGCGGGTCCTTGCCCACAAAACCCAGGTCAGCGGCCAGGCGCAGGTCGTTCAGCTTGATCACCAGGCCGTCGGCCTCGTAGGGCAGCTCATCGCGCCGGTCCACCCAGCTCTCGCAGTAGGCGATGGCGTCCTCCAGCCGATCAAACCGCCGCGCGGCGTCCGCCACCGGGAAGCCCAACTGCCGCAGATAGGCCAGGGTCTCCCATTGCGTGGCCACGTCCACGCCCTGCGCCTCGACAATCTGGTAGCACAGCAGCGAGATCGGCACGGCTGCCGTCAGCTTGGGGTCCAATTGGCGCAGCGAGCCGGCGGCCGTGTTGCGCGGGTTGGCGTAGGTGCGTTTGCCCAGCGCGGCCAGGCCGGCGTTGAGCTTCTCAAAATCGCGGGTGTAGATGACGGCCTCGCCCCGGACGACGAGCGCCGGCGGGCTGGCAACAGCCGGCCGGGCCTTGGGCGCCACCGGGATCTGCAGCGGCAGCGCCCGGATGGTCCGCAGGTTGGGCGTGATGGCCTCGCCCACCTCGCCATCGCCGCGCGTGGCGCCGTGCGTGAAGCGGCCGGCCGCGTAATGCAGCACCACCGTCAGCCCGTCGATCTTCGGCTCCACCACAAAGTCCGCCGCCGCCGCGCGGTCGTCCAGCCTGCACAAGCGCTCGTGCCAGGCGCGCACGTCGGCGGCGTTGAAGGCGTTGGCCAGGCTGAGGATCGGCCGGGGATGCCGGACCTTCTCGAACTTTTCTGAGATCGTTCCGCCCACGCGCTGGGTGGGCGACTCCGGCGTGATCAGGTCCGGGTGCGCGGCCTCCAACGCCTGCAGCTCGTGATAGAGCGCGTCGTACTCGGCGTCGGCGATGACGGGCGCGGCCAGCACATGGTAGCGGTATGAGTGTTCGGTCAGGGCCGCGCGCAACTGCGCGGCGCGGGCGGCGGGAGCGGCGGGCTTGGGCATGCCGCCGATTATAGCGGAAGCGTCCAACCTTGCCCCCCTTCCCGCTTTGCGCTTTCCGATTAGAATTGTCGCTGTCACGAGGAGCTTTTAAACCGGTATGAATGATTACGAACCCGAAAACACCGCCGATCAGCCGCCGGCGCGCAAGGCGCATCCGAACGGGTTGGCCGCGCACGAGAACCTGGGCCGCTTCCTGGACGCCGACAACTGGTATCCGCGCGCCGTGGACGGCCAGCACGCTTACCGCACGCACTACAAGGGCAAAAACGGCGAGCTGCGCTGTTATGCCCAGGTGCGGGTGGATGTGCAGCAGTTTTTGTTTTACGCCGTGGCCACCGTCAAGGTGCCGGAGGACGCGCGGCCGGCCGTGGCGGAGTTCATCACCCGCGCCAATTACGGCCTGCGCATCGGCAACTTCGAGCTGGATTATGGGGATGGGGAAGTGCGCTACAAGAGCAGCCTGGATTTTGAGGACGAGGCCTTGAGCGACAACCTGATCCGCAACACCATCTACCCGGCCGTGCAGACGCTGGACTCCTACCTGCCGGGGCTGATGAAGGTGGCCTTTGGCGGCCTGACGCCGTTTGAGGCCATCGAAGAGATCGAGGGCTGACGCCTCACCCCAGCCGCGGCCGGCCCGGACCCGTCGTCAACAGGGCCGCCGCGAAATCCTCGTTGTTGCGGACCGGATAGGCCGGCACCCCGCCGGCCCACAGGGTCATCCCCAAAGCGGCATTGTTGTGCGCGCCGCCAAAGGTGGCGGCATTCACCAGAAACGCCATCACGTTCACGCCCCGGCGTTTCAGCGCGTTCAGATAACCCACCCAGCTCAATTCCGCCGAGGCCGTCACCAG
>JAGOBN010000719.1 GCA_017999235.1 Anaerolineales bacterium
CATTGAACACCGCGGCTGAGCGCCGCCGACTTCCCAAGGAGATCCCGAATGCCCCAAGCCAGCGCCTCCAACAAAGTGGTGTGGCAAGCCGAAACCCAGGACGCCGACAAGGCCGCGCTGGTCAAGGACGCCCTGCGCGAGGTGATTGACCCCGAGATCGGCCTCAACATCATCGAGCTGGGTCTGATCCGCGACCTGGCCTTCAACCCGGACGGTTCAACTTCATTGAAGATGATCCTGACCACGCCGTTCTGCCCGTATGGGCCGGCCATGCTCGACCAGACCCGCAACAAGGCCGTGCAGGCCACGGACGGGCCGGTGAAGATTGAGATGGGGATGGAATTGTGGGACCCGTCCATGATGGAAGAAGGCGCCGGCGCGGATTGGGGCTTGTTCTAGGCCGGCGCTGATCCGCTGGGCAATCAAAACGGGCGCCGGCCGGCGCCCGTTTTTCGTTTAACAATCCCGCTTGACCAGCGGCAGGTAAAGCCGCAGCGGGCCGGGGGGCGGCGGGGCCGTTCCGCCCGGCGCGGACGCCAGACATCCGGGCACGGTGCCGGCCCGCAGGTAGGTGCCGCGCCCGGTCCCCCACAAGACGCGCGCGCCGGCCGAGCCGGGCAGGTCATAGGCCGCCAACCCCATGTGGGCGGTGCCAACCACCACTTCTAAATCAGGGTCGGCGTCAATATTGGCGACCGTCGGCGCTCCGAGCGCGCCATCCCAATCACTGGTGCTGCGCGGCAGGGTGAGCGCGTGCAGCACGGCGCCGGCGCTGCTGGCGATGATCAACTGCCCGCCGGCGGCGCTGCCCTTCTGGGTCCAGGTGTTGAAGATCACCTCCGCCTGGCCGTCGTTGTCCAGGTCCACCACGGCCGGCTCGGACGCGAAGCGGATAAAGCTCTCACCGGCCTGTTTGACCTCCAGCGGCCAACTGCCATGCTCGGTCTGATCGAGCCAATAAGCGTGCAGTTGGCCGTCATAGGCCGGGAACAAGATCTCCTTGACGCCGTCGCCGTCCAGATCGGCCAGCACCGCGTTCTGCACGTTGTTCTCGATGACGCTGTAATCCTCCGACAGCGGGCGGGTGTTGGGGCCGGGCGCCGGCAGGCTGGTCCAGTCATAGCCGCCGCCGCTCCAGCGCGTCCGGTCGGCCTTCAAGATCCAGGGCATGATGTACAGATCGCCGTTGATGTCATCACCGATCAAACAGTTGTACACATCGCCCGGCACCACGATCTCAGGCACGCCATCGCCGGTGAGGTCGCCGATGGCCGGCGCGCTGTTGGCGAAGTTCGGCCGGTGTTCGGCGCCGCAGTCGGCGTAACCGCGCAGGTCCACGGCGTCGTCCACATGCACGCCCACCTGGCTCCAGACCTTGCCGGCGCCGTAGCGGGCGTGGGCCGGCAGTTGGTTGCCGTCCCGGTCCAGGGCCGTGATGTAGTGCGTGTCGGTCGGGCCGATGATCTCCTGCTTGCCGTCGCCGTTCAGATCGGCCACGGCCACATTCTCGTTGTACATGCCCCAGCCGTAACCGGGCTCCCCGTCCCGGCGGGCCGGCCAGCCGGCCCGCACGTTGCCGGCCGCGTCGAAGACCGTCATTTGGCGCGTCGCCCCGCCGCTGGCCCGGCCGGCCACAATCTCCAGCGTCCCGTCGCCGTCCAGATTGGCCACCGCCAGGGTGCGGACTTCGCCGCCGCCAAAGGGATGGCGCGTCCACACCACCCCGCCGCCGGCGGTGTAAACCGTGACCTCATCGCCGCCCCGCCCCACAATCACTTCCAGGGAGCCATCCCCGGTCAGGTCCGCCACCGCCACCGCCGGCCAGACCCGGCTGCCGCTGGCGGCCCGCCATTGCAGGCTGCCGTCCTCGCCGTTCACGGCGACGACATCGTAGGACCCCCAGAGCACTTCCGGCCGGCCATCGTTATCCAGATCCGCCACGGCCGGCGACGCGTACCACCCGGTCTGGCACCAGCTGGAGAAGCAGCCGCCGCGCTGCCATTTGAGCACCGGCGCGCTCACGGCGGCCGGCGTTACAGCGGCGGCGGGCTGGGCCGGCCAGCCGCCAGCCGCCAGCAGGAGGCTCAGGGCCGCGTTCAGGCCCGCGCGCGGCCGGCGCTGGACGTTCATCGCAGCGCCACCCAGAGCAGGATGACGCCGGCCGCCGCCAGAAACACCATCAGCCCGATCAGCATGAGCAGCGTGGAGGACGCCATCCGCACGGCCTGGGTCGGGCTGGTGGCGCGCACCACATCGCTCGTCGTCTCCGGCGGCGCAGTGTCGGCGGGGTCGGCGGCGCGCCAGGCCGGCCGCGCCTGGACGTTAAAGGCGCGGCGCAGTTCGCGGGTATCGGGCGGCGCGGCGCCCGGCTGGGTATCCAGCACCGGCACGCGGTGGCGTTCCCCGGCCTGCCGCACGGTGGGCAGCCCGCATTCGCGGCAGAACCTATCGCTGCCGTCCAGGGGCCGGCCGCAATTGCCGCAGGTGATCGCCGCAGTGATGTCACTCATCCCACACCTTCCTTACTTCAGGGTCAGCCTGGGCCAGGGGCCAGGCCTTCATTCTTGGCTCGGCTTGCGCTTTACCAGCGCCGCCCGCTGGACGGCCTCCCAGCCATACTTATCGCGGATGGCATCCAGGGTCTGGGCCAACTTGGCGGCTTTCGCCTGCGCGGCGTCGCCGAACAATTCCAGCTGGCGCGCCGGCTCCATCAGGCCGGCCACCCCCACGCCGATCAAGCGCACGCGTTTGCCCGGCGTCCACACTTTCTGAAAGAGCGTCCAGGCCGCGGCGTAGATGTCATCGGCCAGCTCGGTGGCGTGCGGCAGAGTGGCCTGGCGGGTGAGGGTCTCAAAC
>JAGOBN010000718.1 GCA_017999235.1 Anaerolineales bacterium
GAAGCGCGGCCCGCCGCCCTGCGCCGCGCGCGGGTCAAAGCGCGGATCAAAGGGCGCGGGGTCCGGACCCGGAATGGGCTCGGGCGGGAACGGGAACGGGATCCGCTCTTTGAGCAGCTCAGGGACCCGCAGCACGCGCGGATCGATCAGCCGGTCACGCAGCGGCTCCAAGTACGGCCACCAGCACCCCTCGCGGTCCACATCAAAGATCTCCACCTTCACAAACGGCACCGGGCAGACCTCGGTGTGGCCGGCCTCGGTGTGCAGCTTGCGCACATGGCCGCTGACGCAGATGCGCCACGGCCACCAGAACTGCCAGATGGGCCGGGCGATGACGGCCTCCGCTTTCAACACGAAGCGCGCGCCCTCGCCCGCCCACTCCTTGGCCGAGTAGTGGTGCACGTAGGCGTTCGAATGCCGGGCCGCGTCCGCGTCCTTATCCGGCGCGATCACCAGTTCAAAATCCATCGGCTGGCGCAGCGCCGCCGTCAGGCTGAAACCGCCCTGGGCGTCCACGGCATCCGTGCCGAGCAGCTGCCCGGCGGCGTCAAAGGCGAAGGCGTGCAGCTGCAGCTCGCCGCTGGTGGTCTCCGCGCCTTCCAGGCGGACCCGGCCTTCGATGCGAAAGTTGCTCCCGCGCTCGGCGGGCTTGGGGTGGGACGTGGAACTGGACATCACAACCTCCTGTTGAACAATGAACCTGGGTTCAGCTTAGCGGCCGGCCGTTTGCGCGCTGTCTTCGCCGGCGTCTTTTGGCCGGCCGGCCGGAAAGACCCCTACAAATCCGGAGACACCGCCTCCGGAGATCGACGGCCCGCCCCCCGCCGATCTCCGGAGGATCAGACGCTTACGCGATCTGCTCAGCCACCTCCACGCGCAGCAGCGCGCGGACGTTCTCGATCTGGTTGGCGATGGTGACCACCGGCGAGCCCGCGAAGAGCAGGCCGACCGCCACGTTATCCAGCGTCGTGATCAAGGAGCCGGAGTCGCCGCCGGCCGACATGGCCGTGGTGATGATCTGATCGCGGAAGCGCGCCACCCGGCCGCTCCCGTAGTTCACGTCCACCGTGGCGTTCACCACCGTGATCCGGCCGGTGGTGAAGTTGGTGGTGCGGCCGGTCTTCTTCACCAGCATCCCGGGCAGCACCAGGGCTTTGCGCCGCCAGCCGCGCACCGGCCCGGACCAGTACAGCTCGCGGTCCAGGTCATGGAATTGCACCTCGGCCACCGCCGCGTCCACCAGATTGCGGTGAAAGGCCAGCGGCACGGGCGGGCTGAAGGTGATGGGGATAAAGCGGCTCAGCCGCGCGAGGCGGTCGGCCGGATCGGTGCCGCCGTCAAACGGGCCGGGCTGCAGGATGGCGTCGCCCAGGGCGGCGGCGTTGCTGTTGGCCAGCACGTGGTTGTTGCTCAAGATGTAGAAGCGGCGCGGGATGCCCAGCCCGGGCGCGGGCGGCGAGATGGTGGCGCCGGGCAGCAGATCATACGCGCCGGTGGCGATGGTGCCGGCGGTGATGGCCTTGTGCCCCACGCTGTAGCCGCCCTTGGCCGGCCGCACGCGCTTGGCCAGCGTTTCCGCCTCCACGTCCTGGGGCGCGATGCCGCCGGCGAACGGGTCGCCGATGCTGAGTACGTCGGTCTGCATATCGGCCAGCTTGGCCGGGATCAGGTCGCTCTTGGCGACGCTCCCCTTTTCCAGTTTCTGCGTCACCAGCACCACCAGGGCCGGCTCGCCGGTGGGCTGGCCGTTCGTCCATTTGACGCCCACGCCCAGGCCGAGCACGTTGGCGCGCGGATGGGCGCCATCCAGGAATTCGCCGGCGGCGGCGGTCTGCGCCGTGGTCAACTGGGCGGCTTCGGCTTCGGTCAACTGCATCTTGGCGGCTTCGGTCGGCATGGTCGGGTTTCCTTTCTGAGAAGAACGGGTGGAGCGGCGGACAATCGCGGTCTTCGCTTTCGGTTTAGCCATGATGCTGGCTCCTTTCGACCTTCACTTTAGGCGGCCGGCATCTCTGGGCCGTAGCTGGCGGCGTTTTTCCAGCGTCTCTGGCCGCGGAGATTCAGCGTCCCATGCGGCGGGAAGTGAGTCTCCACAGCCAGAGACGCCGGTGAGACGCCGAACAAATCGGCCGTGCTATACTGACCCACGCTCTTCACCCTCGCGCATCAGGCATGTTGGAAATCAGGCTGCTGGGACAATTCGAAGTCAAACTAGACGGCCAGCCGGTGGAGATCAACTCCCGCCCGGCCCGGCTGTTATTGGCGTTCCTGGCCCTCAACGCCGGCGTGGATCACCCGCGCGAGGACCTGGCCGGCCGATTGTGGCCGGACGCCGAGCCGGCCACCGCTCGCAACAACCTCCGCAACGTGCTTTACAAACTGCGCGAATCGCTCAAGGCCGGCCCGCACTATCTGCGCGCCGACAGCGAGACCGTGGCGCTCGACCTCGGCGGGCAGGGCTGGCTGGACGCCGCCGTGCTGCGGGAACGCAAAGACATGAGCCGGCTTGCCACCGCCGAGTTGATTCAGTTGGTGGGGCTGTACCAGGGCCGGCTGCTGCCGGGCTACACCGAGAACTGGGTGGACGTGGAACGGATGCGCGCCCAGGAGGCCTTCGAGCGCCGGCTGGAGGCGCTGACCGAGCGGCTGGAGGCGGAGGCGCGCTGGTCCGAACTGCGGGAGTGGAGCAGCCACTGGATCACTCAACTGGAGCACACCCCGGAAGCCGCATATCGCGGCCTGATGTCGGCGTATGCCGGCCTGGGCGACTTCGCGCAGGTGGAGACCACCTACAAGGCCTGCGCCAGCGCGCTCAAGAAAGAGCTGAATGACCCAGAGTGGGAGCCGGCCGAAGCG
>JAGOBN010000720.1 GCA_017999235.1 Anaerolineales bacterium
TCGCGCCCACGCCAGGCGGACCGGACCAGGCTGGCTGCTGGTCCGGCTGCGCGGTGGATAACGCCGGCGTCCCGACGCTCATCTACACCGGCGTCCACCCGCAGACGGTGTGCCTGGCGACCGGCTCTGCCGATATGCGGCAATGGACCAAGCATCCCGCCAGCCCCGTTATCACCGGCGCGCCGGCCAACGTGGCCGCGCAGAACGGCGGCCATTTCCGCGACCCTTTTGTTTGGCGCGAGGCCGGCTGCTGGCACATGGTCATCGGTTCCCAGGTCGAGGGCCGCGGCGGTCTGGTCCTGCATTACCGCTCGGAAGACCTGCTGAATTGGGAGTATCAAGGCCCGCTGCTGGCCGGCGACTCCGCCCAGACCGAGCCGGTCTGGACGGCCGCCATGTGGGAGTGCCCGAACTTCTTCGCGCTGGACGGCCAGCACCTGCTCTTCTTCTCGGCGCAGTCGGCCGAAGGGGAGCTGTTATACCCGGTCTATTACGCCGGCGCTTACAACGGCCAGCACTTTGAGCCCAAGACGCAAGGCCTCCTAGTGCACGGCCAGACTTTCTACGCGCCGCTGGCGATGCGCCTGGATGACGGCCGGGTGATGGTCTGGGGGTGGTTGAAAGAGGCGCGCTCCTCCGAGGCGTGTTTGGCGGCCGGCTGGGCCGGCGCAATGTCCCTGCCCATGACGCTCGGGCTGACGCCGGCGGGCGAGCTCCAGATTGCGCCGGCTGCGGAACTGCAGGCGCTGCGACAGACGCCGCGGCGTTTCACGGACTTGGCTCTGATCCCGGGCCAGGCGGATTGGCTGGCCGGCTTACACGGAAACCGTCTGGAGATCGAGGCCGTGTTTGAGGCCGGTCCGGAAGCCGAGTTTGGCTTGCAGTTGTTGTCGTCGCCAGGGGGCGAGGAACAAACCCATCTGATCTACAACAGCCGGGAAGGGCGCTTGAGCCTGGAAGCGGCTGACTCAAGTCTGAGTCCGACGGTCGACCGCAGCCGGCGGCAGGCGTCGCTGCAGCTCGGCTCCGACCATGAACTGCGGCTGCGGGTCTTCGTGGATGGGTCAATCATCGAAGTGTTCGCCAACGGAAGCACTTGCCTGGCCGGCCGCGTCTATCCCACGCGACCGGACAGCCTCGGCGTGGACCTCGTGGTCCGGCATGGCCCGGTCCGCTTGAAATCCCTGACTGCCTGGCCGCTTGGTTCGATTTGGGGCGACTCATAGATTGAAAGGCTGGCCGCTCCTCATCTGAATTGACGTCAGATAATGGTTCTTGGGCGACGCTTCTTGACCGGCTTTCCTAACCGGCCGGCCGGCCCGGGCGCCATAAGGGCCGGATAATCTGTCGTATAATCCCGCCACTGAGCCTTGACTCAGGAAATCGACTCGCCAACCAACCCGCGTCGGGGCGCGTGGCCGAGGATGCCGGCGAATTCCAAGCCACCCGCAGGGGCTTCCAGTGCGGGTGGCTTTTGTTTCTTAGGCCTTCATCGCGACGTCTGCCCCCGAAGCCCGCGCCCGTGAGAACATCGCCGCCCTGCCCGAGGGACAGGCCGGCCGCGGCGTAGCCGTGCGCGAGTTCGGGCTGCAGACCGGGTTTTCCGATCACCTGCTCTTCGTGGACCGCCAGGCCGTGGGCACGGTGGAGGCCAAGAAGGAAGGCACCCCCCTGGCCGGCGTCGAGGCCCAGTCCGCCAAGTACGGCGCCGGCCTGCCCAGCCATGATCATGGAAGACTTGCAGGCGGCGTTGGAGCAGTTCGGCGAGATCGCGGACGAGCTCCAGCCGGCCGAGTAATCAACGCTACTGTGGAGGTTTTTGGCTATGACATTCCAAGCTTATCTCGATACGATTAAGTCCAAGACCGGCCAGACGCCCGAGGCGCTCTACCAGCTGGCGGTCAAGCAGAAGGTCTATCACCCCGAGATGAAAGCGGCCGAGCTGATCGCTTGGCTCAAAAAAGACTTCGACCTCGGACAGGGCCATGCGATGGCGGTCTGGGCGGTCTGGAAGGACAAGGGCTGGGTGCACGCCCCCTCGAAGAAGAAGTCATGAGAAAAGTAATTGTGCTTGAGCACCTCACCCTGGATGGCGTCATCCAGGCCCCGGGCGGGCCGGACGAAGACCCCAGTGGTGGCTTCGCGTATGGCGGGTGGATTGCGCCATATTCCGACGCGCTCCTGGGTGCGGCCCTGCGCCGGCAGATGAGCCTGCCGTTCGACCTGTTGCTGGGGCGCAGGACCTTCGATATTTGGGCGCCGTACTGGCCGCACCATGCCGACATCTGGCCGGGCGTCAACGCGGCGACCAAATACGTCGCCTCGAACACCCTGACCTCCAGCGCGTGGCAGCCGACCGTGTTCTTAAGCGGAGATGTGGCCGGACAAGTCGCCCAGCTCAAACAGCAGCCTGGGCCGGACCTGCACGTTTGGGGAAGCGGCGCTCTCCTGCAGACGCTGATCCAGCAGGCCTTGGTCGATACGTTCTGGCTGATGATCTACCCGCTCACGCTGGGGACTGGGAAACGGCTGTTTGCGGCCGGCGCGCCCCCGGCGGCGTTCCGGGTGACTGACAGCCAAGTCACCGCGCAGGGCGTCCTGGTCGTGAATTATGAGCGGGCGGGCGCGCTCGCCGCCAGCAGCCAGTGATTCAGCCGGGGCTCAAGGGCGAATTCGATCCAGTAAGGAGGCAGCCATGACTAAGAACCGGGTCTTCGCGATGAAATTTGCCGAGGTCTATCCGCTGTACGTCAAGAAAGCGGAGCGCAAAAACCGCACCCAAGCCGAAGTTGATCAGATCATCCGCTGGCTGACCGGCTACACCCAGGCGGGGCTGCAGAAACAAATCAAAC
>JAGOBN010000721.1 GCA_017999235.1 Anaerolineales bacterium
GGGTGTGAACCGAGTGGTTTCAAGCGCGCGCGGCGCGGACCAAATAGCGCAATTGCACCAGGATAAAACGCCCGCGCAGCGTCAGGCTTGCCGCGCCATACAGCCCAAACCAGAGGCCGGCCAGCGCCGCCAGCCGCCCGAGGCCGGGCAGGGCTTCCAAGGGTAAATAAGGTCGTACACTCACGAAGGCCCCCAGCGCCAGCAGATTGCACACCAGCGGCCAGCCGGCAGTGTCCCAGAGATTGACCCGCAGATGCCGGCGCGCGAAGATCAGCAAAAACCCGGCGGAGATCGAGAACGCCCCGCCCACGGCCACCGCGGTTCCCAGCGCCCCGTAAAACCAGGTGAGCGGAACAGCCAGGAGCACCAGCCCGGCCGCCTGATAGAACACTAAGCGCGCCATTTGGCCGGGCCGGCCCGTGGCGAGCAAAATCGAGATCAGGTCATCCCACAACGGCCGCAGGATCGCGAAGGCGGCCAGCACTTGCAAAATAGGGACCGCCGCCAGCCACTTGTCGGTATACAGCACGCTTACCAGGTCGGGCGCCGTCAGGAGGATATATAGAGCGAGCGGCGTCGTCAAGGTCAAGACCAGCCACAAGACCAGCCCCACGGCGCGGCTCAGCCGGGCGGGGTCATCCTGGAGTTTGGCGTACGTGGGCAGCGAGATCCGGCCGAGCGCCGCCGCGATCAGCACCGTCGGCCAGCTGGAGGTGCGGTAGGCGCGGTCGTAATAGCCCAGCGCCGCGGTGCCGCTCAGCGCGCCGACCAGGAGATTGTCGGCCTGGGTGAGCGTGATGGCTGACACCGCGTAGACTAAGCCGTATTTGATCCCGTAAGTGAGGAAGGCGCGCATCCGGGCGCCCTCTAGCCGCACGGCGGGCCGGCGGGGCGCGAACCGCCAATACCAGGCCAAATTGACGAGCGTGCTCGCCGCCAGCCCCGCCAGCAAGCTGCCCAGCCCCCAGCCAGCCAAAGCGCCCAACAGCGTCGCGCCAAATTGAACCAGTCCGCCGACGGTTTGCGCGGCTGCGATGCCGCCGAAGGAAATGGTCTTTTCCAGGCTGAGCCGCAGCGCCGCCGTCAGTGGATCCAGCAAGCCCACGCCGCTGAACAGCAGCAGGCAGCCGGCCAAATCGTTCCGCCCCAAGCCGGCCACGACCGCGGCGGCCACCCACAAAACGGCGGCCGAGAGGCCGGCCAGGCCCAGGCTGAGAGTGAAGAACGTGTCGAGGTGCGCGGGGCCGGCGTCCGCGTCACGCAGAAACTGCTGCTCCAACTGCAGGATCGACCGCAGGTTGACAAAGGCGCTCAGCGCGGTGGCCACCGCGAAGGTGCCGAAGTCGTTGGGCGCCAGCAGGCGCGCCAGCCAGATCCCGCCCAGAAAACCGATCCCGATATTGGCGGCCGTGCTGAGGCTGAGCGCCAGGGCGCCGCGGGTCGAGCGGCCGGCCAGGCTCATGGCGCCGGCCGTTGAGTGAGCAGCGTGGGCCGGGACTGCGCCTGGCGGCGGGCGGCCCGCGCCTGGGCCGCGGCGCGCCAGAGGCGGATCCGCAGGGCCACCCAGCCGAGGTCGAGGCCGGCTAGGGCGTTGAGCCGGCGCGCTCGGGCCAGGTGAAACCCGGCCTCGCCCAGCCGGCCGCGCCGCAGGGCGCCCAATGTGAGCAACACGCAGTGCTGGCTGAGTTCCCGGCGGTGGCGGGCCTGGAGCGTCTCGAGAGCCGGGGTCTGGGGCAGGGCGGTGCCAAAGACGTCGGCGGCCTGGTTAAGCAGATCCAGGATGGCGTCCCGCCGCTCGGTGTGCAGGACGCGGTTGAGGTTGAAGCTGTGAGTCCGGTTGGCGGCCAGGGCCTGCGGCACGAATGTGAAGCCGGCCCGGTAAGCCAGTCGCAGAAAGAAGGCCCAGTCGTCCCAGTAATCCTCACGCCAGAAGCCCAGCGCCTGCATGGCCGGCCGGCGGCCGAGGATGCAGACCGGCAGACAGGCCAGGTTTTCCCACTGCCACAGCAGCGCCGCCTCGCCCGTTAAGGTGACGCGCTCCGGGGCCGCCACCTGGCTGGCGATGGGCCGGCCGGCCTCATCCACACTGTAATAGCCGCTTTGGGCGAAGCCGATGGCCGGGTTCTGTTGCAGCGCGGTCACCAGTGTTTCCAATTGCGTGGGTAGATAGAAGTCATCATCCGGCAGGATAGCCAGGAATTCGCCAGCCGCCAGTCGGGCGCATTCGTTCCAGTTGCGCGGCGGCCGCAGGTTGGTGGCGGTGCGGTGATAGCGAAGGCGCGGGTCGCCAAAGCCGCGCACCACGGCGGCGGTCTGGTCTGTGGAGCAATCGTCGCTGACGACGATTTCAAAGTCCTGCCAGGTCTGGGTTAGGACACTGGAGATCGCGTCCTTCAACAGCGCCGCGCGATTGAAGGTGGGGATGCCAACGGTTACAACGGGCCGCATGGCGCGCTATCCAGGCGGGGCCGCGCCGGCGGCCGCGGGACGGCGCGCCAGAGCCAGCAGAGCTTCCCCCTGCCAGTCCAGGATCCGACCCATTTGGCGCAGGCCCGCACCCAGAGCCGCGACCAGGCGCGGAGCGCGCAGCCGCAGGCGGTTGCGGATAAAGATCTCAATCTGGCCCTCCGCGCCTAGAGGATGGGCGTGGCAGTGCTGCACTTCAAAGCCGGCGTGCCGCAGGGCAAAGGCCAGGGATGACCGCGTCCAGAATGTTGTGTGATGGGGGGGGTATTCGCCCGGTTCGAGTTCGCCGCGGCGGATGGCCCGCCGCACGCTGAGCCGGTCTAGATTGGGAATGTCAATCAACAGCAGCCCGTTGGGGTCCAGCGCGGCATACAGGGCACGCA
>JAGOBN010000068.1 GCA_017999235.1 Anaerolineales bacterium
TCAGCAAGCCGAGATAGCGCAGGCCGGCGGCCAGCAGGGTCGCGGCGACGACCACCCAGAAGATGGGCGTTGATTGGGGCGGCCGGCGGGGTGAGGGGCGGGTGTCGGTTGTCATCGGCAGGCGGCAGTTAGCGGAGAATATTGTACCCTTGGGCTGGAGGGACAACGGATGCACGCCCAACGGATATACGGAGGCAGCCGATCCGTTTGTATCCGTTGATCCGCTTGGCCGCGGGCCATCCGGTGTCGACTGACCCCGGCGCACCGCATTGACCACGCCGCAAAACATCCCTGCAGCCGCTTAACTTGCGCCGCCGGGCCGGCGCGCATACAATCAGGCCCATTCGATTCACCCCGGCCCCATACCTATGCTCACAATCGAAACCCTCCCTTCCTTCGGCTGGCAGCGGTGCTGCCGGATCGCCAACGACCAGATCGAACTGATCGTGTCTTTAGACGTCGGCCCGCGGATTCTGCGCTGCGGCTTCCTGGGCGGCCAGAATTTTTTCCACGTGAACCCCGCGCTGCAGGGCCAGACCGGCGGCGACGCGTGGCAGCCGTACGGCGGCCATCGTCTGTGGCACGCGCCCGAAGCCGCGCCGCGCAGCTATGGGCCGGATAACGGGCCGGTAAGCGTGGAGCAGGCGGACGGCCGGGTGCGCTTCACCCAGCCGGTGGAGCCGGCGGCCGGCATTCAAAAAGAAATTGAGATCACGCTCCACCCGACCGCGCCCAGCGTCGCAGTCCGGCATCGGCTGCACAACCGCACCTTGTGGCCGGTGGAACTCGCGCCCTGGGCGCTCACCGTGCTGGCCGCCGGCGGCACCGCCATTCTGCCCCTCCCGCCGCGCGCCCCGCATGGGCCGGACCGGCTCCTGCCCACCAGCCAGTTGACGCTGTGGTCCTACACCGATCTCGGCGACCCGCGCTGGACGCTGGGGACGCGCTATGTGCTGGCGCGCCAGGATCCCAGCCGGCCGGCGTACCAGAAAATCGGCCTGCACGTGACCGACGGCTGGGCCGGCTACGCGCGCGCCGGCGAGTTGTTCGTCAAAACCTTCGCCGCCGTGGACCCGGCCGCGCGCTACCCGGATTTCAATTCGACCTGCGAGGTCTTTATCGACGGCGAGCTGCTGGAACTGGAAACGCTCGGCCCGCTGGCGCCGCTGGCCCCCGGCGGCGCGGCCGAACATCTGGAGACCTGGCATCTGTGGCGGGACGTGCCAGCGCCGCGCTCCGACGCCGACGTGGCCGCGCACATCGCGCCGCGCGTGGCGGAACTCAACGCCGGCTGAGGCTGCGGATGCCGCGCTTTGTGGATTACCAGCGCCAGTGCGAGACGCACGGCTGTCCGCTGATCGAGGTCGGCGCCGAGCGCGGGTGCTTGTTTGATTTCATGGACGAGCACCTGGGGGGCCTGACGGTGGCGGACGTGGTGCCCGACAGCGGCCCGGACCGGCCGGGCGCGCTGGTCTTTGCCGACGGCCATACGCTCCCGCTGCTCTGCCCGCATTGCGCGGAAGCCGCGCGCCTGGACGAGCCGGACACGCTGCTAACACACCTGGCCGGCTTGACGCTGGTGGCTTTTGAGTATGTGGATGATGACGAGGGCCGGCAGCTGCTGCTGCTCTTCGCGGCCGACCCGGAGGCCGATCTCGACGACGAGACCGTTGAATTGGTGGAAGTGGCCACCCACCCCGAGAGCGCGCGCCGCTTGACCTGCCCGCGCGAACGGCGCGCCCGCTATCGCCAGGCGGGCTAGGTGGCCGGCCGGCGGCAATCAAGATAAAACTTTAGCACAGTCATCAAGGGACTGACGTTATGGCAGAACAGTACATCGTCACGTACGACACTCACGGCCTCTCGCTGGAGGGGCGTAAATTCACGCACAAGCAGATCATGGGCGCCCTGGCGGAAGGCATCTTCCGGCCGGGGATGCGCTTCCGCCGCGGCCGCGCCGAGTACGTGCTTACGCGCGACGGCCTGGTGCCGCGCCGGCGCTCGGAGCCCGAGCGCGCCGAAGCCGAAGTGGAAGAAGACACCGCCGAGAGTGAAGAGTAGCCCGTCCGTCCCCGCTAACCCCGCCGCCCCCATGCTCGCCGTCCGTTTGTTCGGCGCGCCGGCCGTGGAATACGCCGGCCGGCCGCTGGTCTTGCCCCGCCGCAAGAGCCGCGCCCTGGTCTTTTACCTGGCCGCCCAGCCGCACCCTGTCCGGCGTGAGACACTCTTGGCCTTGTTCTGGCCGGACGCCGAGCGCGCCGCCGGCCAGCAGACGCTGCGGACCACCCTGCACGGCCTGCGGCAAGCCTTGGGCGAGAGCCTGCGGGCCGAAGACGACACCCTGGCCCTGGACGCCGCGGTGGTGGTGGACGCGCGGCATTTCACCGCCAGCCTGAAAACCGCCGGCGACGCCGCCGCCCTGAGCGCGGCCCTGGAGCTGTATCGGGGTGAATTCCTGGCCGGCTTCAGCCTGCCGGACGCGCCCGCTTTTGACGACTGGGCCGCCGCTGAGCGGGAACGCTACCGCCGGCTGGCGGTCCGCGCCTTGACCACCCTGAGTCACCACCAGGAAGCCGGCGCCGCTTACTCCGCCGCGCTGGAGGCGCTGGAACGCGCTCTGGCCCTGGATCCGCTGCAAGAAGACATTCAACGCGCCGCCCTGCGCCTGCACTATCTGGCCGGCGACCGGGCCGGCGCCATCCGCCGCTACGAGCAGCTGCGCCGGCTGCTGGATGAAGAGATGGGCGTGCCGCCGATGGCCGAGACGCGCGCGCTCTACGACGCCATCATCACCGACACCCTGACACCCGCGCCAGCGGCCGCCGCGCCGGCCCCCCTCCCGCGGCCGCCCGAACCCGAGGCCGCGGCCCCGCCGTTCACCGGCCGGAGCCGGGAGCTGGAGACTCTGCGCGGACTGTTGCCAGGCCACCGCCTGGCCCTCCTGGAGGGCGAGGCCGGCATCGGCAAATCGCGGCTGGCGGAAGAGTTTCTGCGCTCCGCCGCCGGCCTGGCCCTGGTTGGCGCTGCGCGCGAACTAGAGCAGGCCTTGCCGTACCAGCCCATCCGCGAGGCGCTGCGCGGCCTGCTGGCCCGGCCGGAATGGCCGGAGCGGCGCGCGGCCATTGCCGCCACCCTGCCCAGCCTGTGGTGCGATGAAGCGGCGCGCCTCCTGCCGGAGCTTAACTTTAGCCAGCCGGCCGGCCCCGCGGGGTATCTCGCCTCCGCCGCGCCGGATGAGCCTCGCCTCTGGGAAGGCGTTTTGCAATTCCTCACCGCGCTGGCCCACGCCGCCGGCCAACGCCTCCTGCTGTTTTTGGATGATCTGCAATGGGCGGATGCCTCGACGCTCGCGCTGGTGGGTTATCTCGTGCGGCGCGCCGAAGTGACCGGCGCCCCGCTGTTCATTTTAGGGGCCGCGCGCCCCTACACCTCCCGCTCGCCGCTGGCCGTTTTGCAGCAGGCGCTCACCCGCGAGGGCCGCCTCACCCGGCTGCCGCTGAGCCGGCTGACCAACGACGACGTGATCGGTTTGGCGCGGCATCTCAGCCCGGATTTCGCCCAGCCGCTGGCGTATTGGCTGCGCCAAAACTCCGAGGGCAACCCGTACATCCTGGCTGAGCTGGTCCGCGCCCTGCGCGGCCAGCAGATCCTTAAACCCGGCGGCGCGCTGGACCTCGCCGCGCTGTCGGCCGAGCCGATGGTGCCGCAGACCATCTACAGCCTAATCCAATCCCGGCTGGCCCGCCTGTCCGACCCCGCCCGGCGCGTGCTGGACGCGGCCGTGGCCGCCGGCCGCGAGTTTGAGTTTGAGGTGGTGGCGCACGCGGCCGGCCTCTCGGAGGCTGCGGCCCTGGATGCGCTGGACGAGCTGCGCGCCGCGCACCTGGTCCTGGCCGGCGCGGACCCCAGCCGCTGGCGCTTTGACCACAGCCTGACCATGGAAGTGGCCTACCGTGAGGTGGGCGAGCCGCGCCACCGGCTCTTGCACCGGCGCATCGCCGAGGCGCTGGAGACGCTGCGCCGTGACCGGCTGGAGAGCTTGGCCGGCGTCTTGGCCTGGCATTTTGGCGAGGGCGGCGCGCCTGAGCGCGCCTCCCCCCACGCCTGGCGCGCCGGCCAGCAGGCCGCGCAATTGGCCGCCTGGCGGGAAGCCACCGCCTTCTTTGAGCAGGCCCTGGCCGGCGCCGACAGCCGGATGCGGCTGGCGATCCTGACCGCGCTGGGCGTGGCGCGCTTCCACGCCGGCCAATCCGCCCTGGCCACCGAAGCGCTGCGGCTGGCGCTGGCGGAGTCCCGGCACGAGCCTGCCCAAAGCGAAGCCATCCGCCGGGTGCTGGCCCAGACCCTGCTCAATCAGGGCCGCTTTGCGGACGTGATCGAGGAGGCCCAGGCGCTCCTGGCTGAGTCCGCCGCCGCGCCGGATTGGGCCATCACGGCCGAACTGTTGTGGGGCACGGCCTTGTCCCTGGAGGGCGCCGAACTCCCTGCCGCCGCCGAGCACCTGCACCGCGCCGAAACGCTCCTGGAGGCCAGCCCGCAGCCGGACCGGGCGCGGCTGGCGCAGGCTAAGTTCGAACTCGGCAGTGTGGCCGCCCAGCAGGGCGACCTGCGGCGGGCGCTCCAGTTGTATGAAGAAACCCTGGCGGTGGCCCCCGCCGATGACCGCGCCGAGACCTGGCGCATCTTGGCCTCCAACAATCTGGCCTATCACCTGCATCTGCTGGGGGACCCGGCCGCCGGCGCGCATATCCAGCGCGGTCTGGCGCTGGCGCGCGAGGCCGGCAACTTAAATATGCTGCCGTTTCTGCTCTCCACGCAGGGCGAGATCGCTTTGGCCGCCGGCGACCTCGACGCGGCGGAGGCCGCCTTCACCGACGGCCTGGCGCTGGCGGAACAACTCAGCAACGCGGAACGCCAGGCCGGCCTGACCGCCAATCTCGGACGCCTGGCCGCCGTGCGCGGGGAGCCGGCCGCGGCCATCCACCGGCTGTCCACGGCGGTGGCCCGCGCCGACGCGCTGGGCACCCAGCATCTCTCCGCCCAGATCCGGCTGTGGCTGGTGCCGCTCCTGCCCCCGGCCGAGGCCCGCGTGACCTTAGCGGAAGCGCGCGCCCTGGCCGAGAACGGCGGCCGGCGGCGCCTGCTGGAAGAAATCCAACACCTCGAAAGCACGCTCTAAGCCGGAACGCTGGTTGCCCCTTTCCGCCTGAACCAGAGAGATGCGGTCCACCGTTCAGGCGTTTACGCTCCTGTTCACGCCCCGGTCACGCTCGGCCTCTATCCTGTGGCCATCGAACGGAAACATTCACGCATCAGGAGCTTACGACCATGGCTTGGAACATTGACACTTCCCACTCGCAAATCACCTTCACCGTGCGCCACATGATGATCTCGAACGTGCGCGGCCGCTTCGAGAACTTCAGCGGCACGGTCAACTTCAACGAGCAGGACCCGGCGCAGTCCACGGTGGACGTCCAGATCGACGCCGCCAGCATCAACACCAAAGACGAGAAGCGCGACGGCCACCTGAAGTCCGGCGACTTCCTGGACGCCGAGAAGTTCCCGCAGCTGACCTTCAAGAGCAAGCGCGTCGAGAAGACCAGCGACAACACCGGCCGGATCACGGGCGACCTGAGCATCCGCGGCATCACCAAAGAAGTGGTGCTGGCTGTCGAGTACAACGGCCAGGCCAAGAGCCCGTGGGGGACCACCAGCGCCGGCTTCACCGCCGCCACCAAGATCAGCCGCAAAGAGTGGGACCTGAACTGGAACGTGGCCCTCGAGACCGGCGGCCTGCTGGTCGGTGACGAAGTCAAGATTGAGATCGAGCTTGAGATCGTCAAGCAGCCCGAGGCCCAGGCGGCCGCGGCGGCGTAAGCGCTCTTTCGCCCACCGCCTTGAAAACGGGACGTCCCAACGGCGTCCCGTTTTTGATTCCCGCCGCGGCCCTCAGGTATACTCCGGCCCCGTGAAACGCTCCCCCCTGGTTGTTATCTTCATCACCGTTTTGGTGGACCTGCTGGGCTACGGCATGCTCGTGCCGCTGCTGCCGTTCTATGTGCAGCGGCAGGCCGGCGGCGCGGAGGCGGCCGGCCTGCTGGGCTCGCTGTACTCGGTGATGCAGCTCTTCAGCGGGCCGGTGCTGGGCGCGCTCTCCGACCGGTATGGCCGGCGCCCGGTGCTGTTGGCGTGTCTGCTGGGGACGGTGCTGGCGTATCTGATCGTGGGGCTGGCGGATACGCTGGCCTGGCTCTTTGTGGCCATCGCCGTGGACGGCCTCACCGGCGGCAATCTCACCACCGCTTACGCCTACATCGCGGACGTGACCGCGCCCGAGGCCCGCGCCCGGGGGATGAGCCTGGTGGGGGCGGCGTTTGGGCTGGGGCTGATGGTGGGGCCGGCCCTGGGCGGCCTGTTGAGCGGCTTCGGGCTGAGCGTGCCGGCGTTTACGGCGGCGGCGCTCGCGCTGGGCAACCTGCTCTTTGGCTGGTGGGCGCTGCCGGAATCGCTTCCGCCGGAACGCCGCACGCCGACGCTGGGCCGCCAGAGCCTCAACCCGGCCGGCCAATTGTGGGGGCTGTTCCAGCTCCCGGCCGTGCGCGGCCTGCTGGGCGCAATCTTCACGCTGAACCTCGCCTTCGCGGGCCTGCAGACCAACTTTCCGCTTTTCAGCCAGGCGCGCTTCCATTGGACCAGCACGCAAAACGGGCTGTTCTTTGCTTTTGTGGGGGTCTGCGCGGTGCTGATCCAGGGCGTGTTGTTTGGCTGGCTGCAGCCGCGCCTCGGCGAGCGCCGCCTGGCCCAGATTGGCCTGGCTTTGATGGCCGCCGGCCTGGCCGGCCTGGCCCTGGCTCCGGTGGATTGGCTGCTCTATCCGGTGGTGGCGCTGGTGGCGCTCGGCACCGGCACCAGCATCCCGTCCCTCACGGCGCTGGTCTCCGGGCGGATGAGCGCGGCCGAACAGGGCCGGCTGATGGGCGGCACGCAGACTTTGTTGAGTCTGGCCATGATCGGCGGCCCAACGCTGGCCGGCGTGGCCTTCGAGCGCGTGGCGGTCACGGCCCCGTATTGGCTGGGCGCCGGCCTGTCGTTCACGGCCCTGCTCCTGGCCGCCCGCGCCTTGCGCGCCCAGCCCGCGCCGGTCACACCCACGCCCGAATAGCCGCCACCGCCCGCGCCACCCCCGCCTCCGCCCGGATGGCAGCGCCCAAACGCTGGGCGCGCGCGCGCCCAGCCGGATCATCCACCGCCTGCCGCAAGGCCCGCGCCAGCGCCGGCGCCGTCAACGCCCGCTGCGGCACCGGCGGCGGGCCAACGCCCAGGGCCGCCACCCGCTCACCCCAAAAAAACTGATCGATCGCCAGGGGCATGATCACCGTGGGTGTGCCGGCCCGCAAGCTGGCCGCCGTGGTGCCGGCGCCGCCGTGATGCGCCGCCGCCGCCACCCGCGGGAACAACCAGGTGTGCGGGACATCTGCAACCGGAAAGACGTGGTGCTCCGGGCCGGCCTCGTCCGCCAGCTCCGGGGGCACGGCTACCACCGCCCGCAGACCGGCCAGCTTCAGGGCGTCCAGCACCTTGGCCAGCATCGGCCGCGCGGCGCGCACGCCGGGGCTGCCAAAACTGAGCGAGACCGCCGGCCCGCTCTCCAAAAAACGTTCGAGCGCCGGCGGCGGACGCCCGGCGGCGGGCGCGTCGTAAAACCAATAGCCGGTCACGGTATGCCCGGCCGGCCAATCCGCCGGAGGCGGCAGGAGGTGCGGGCTCACGCCCACCACCACGCCGGTCTGAGCGCGCTGCAGCACGGCCAGCGGACTCGTCAGGCCGGCCGGCCGAAGGCCCACGGAGCGCCGCCAGGCGTTGATCACGCCGCGCCACGGCAGCCAGGTAGCCAGGGCCACGGCCTGATGCGTGAGCCAGGCGTAGCGGCCGCCCAGCGAGAAACGGAACGGCAGCAACGCGCTCGGGAAGGCGCGGGTGGCGGTCACCGGTTGGAGCAGCGCCCACGCGCACCGCACGCCCTCCGCCTCGGCAATATGCGGCCCCCAAGTGGAAGCCAGACCCGCAATCACCAGCGCCGCGCCGCGCGCCGCCTCCCGCGCGCTGGCCAGCAGGCGCGTCAGCACCGGCCGCGCCGCACGCCAATAGCGCCCGGTCGCCTGGGCGTTGCGCCATACGCTGCCGTCGTAGGTGAGCGCGGACTGTCCGCCGGCGCGCGTCATCCACTCGCTCAAGTTGCCGTCCAGACGTGCGAAGGGCAGGCCGGCGGCCGCCACCCAGGGCTGAAACTCGGCGTGCGTGGCCACGCGCACCGGCTGGCCGGCCGCCTGCAGCCCTTGCCCCAAGGCCAGGTACGGCCAGATATCGCCGCGCGTGCCGGTGGTGAGCAGGACCACGGGCTTGGCGCTCATGCCGGTTTCTCAAAGATCAGAAAATGGTAGGCCACCCACCCCGCGCGCAAACATTGTTGCAGGGCCAGGCTGCCCACCATGCTGGGGATGAAGGCGTGGCCAGACGGCAGCCGCCAGCCGAGCGCCAGCGCCAGCTCGGCCAATGCGTCCGGCCAGGCCCGCAGGCGGATCAAGGCGGTGAGATCGCGCCCGGAGATTAAGCGCAGACCGTGCGCCTCCGCGCCGGCCGTCACCGCATCCACGGTCTGCAAATTGGGGATCTGCCAGCCGGCCTGATACGCCGCCACCCAGCGCCGGGCGCGGGCCGCCAGCGCCGCATCCGGCCGCGCCCGGAAATCGTCACACAGGATCAGCCGGCCGCCGGGCCGCAGCAGGCGCGCCGCCGTGGCGAAATACTGGTCAGGGTCCGCCGCGTGGCCGAAGGCCTCCACCGAATACACCAGGTCCGCGCCGGCCGCCGCCGGCGCCCAATGAAAATCCGCTTCGACAAAACCAACCGGGTGCGGCAACTGCAGGCGTTGGGCGCGGTGTGCGGCCAGCCGAGCCTGCGCCGGGCTGAGCGTGCAGCCCAGGGCCAGCGCCGGCCGCGCCACGCGCGTCAAGAGATAGAACAGACTGCCGCCCACCCCGCAGCCCAGATCAATCAGCCGCACCGGGGCCGGCGCATCGCGCTGCACCACCTCGCGCAGCGCCTGCCAGAGCAGTTCATTGGAATAATTGAGGGCCGCGCGGTGCGTGGTAATGCCCTCCGCCCACAGCGCGCGGTGGATGGTGTCGGTGGGCGGCTGGCCGAAGGCCAGGAACAGGCGCGTGTTTTGCTCGTAGTAGCGGCGAATGGCGGCCGTGACGGCCGGCGGTTGGGTCATGGATGGCTCCTGGCGCCGGAGTTTACCTTACCCTTCGGCTGGCCGTGTTTACGACCCTGTTTACGCCCGCGTGACGCCGGGGCGGTACGGTCTCAGACACAACCGTTGATATTCAATAAGGATACTCACATGGCCGCTGCCATTCAATCACCCGCTCCTCGTGTCGCCGCCCGTAAGCTGCTGTGGGCCGGCCCGCTCGCCGGCGCCCTGGCCGCGCTTGCCAACCTGGTGGTGCTGTTCGCGGGTCAGGCCCTGGTCGGCCAGATCCGCCTGCCCCTGCCGCCGGCGACCGAGCCGCAAGCCCTGCCGTGGGTGGCCGTGGCCGCCGCCAGTTTTATCCCGGCGCTCGCGGCCGCCGCCTTGCTGGCCGGCCTGGGCCGCTTTGCGCCGCGCCCGGTGTTCGTTTTTCAGGTGATCGCCGCCCTCTTCCTGCTGCTCTCCCTGGCGGGGCCTGCCACCTTGCCCATCAGCTTCGCCTTTCAGGCCGTGCTCACCCTCACGCACGTGGTGGCCGGGGCCGTCACCGTCGGGGTACTGACCACCTTCGCCGTTAAACCATAACTGCACCGCCGCCCATCCCGCCGGGCCGGCCTGCCAAGCCGCCCGGCGGCGCTACACTTTAAGCCATGATCTCACCTACCTTACCCGCCGAACTGCAACTCGGCTACGTCCATCTCAATGTCTCCAACCTGGAGCGCGCGCTGAAGTTTTATGAGCACGCCCTGGGGTTCCGCCTGCACCGCCGGGACGGCGGCGCCACCGCCTATCTAGGCGCGGGCGGCCCCGATCTGGTGGTGCTCACCGAACAGCCCGGCGCCCTGCGCCCGCGCCGCACCACCGGCCTGTACCACTTCGCCATCCTGACTCCCTCGCGGCCGGCGCTGGCCCATTCCATTCAGCACATCGCGGAGACGCGCACCCCCGTGCAGGGCGCGGCCGACCATCTGGTGAGCGAAGCTTTATACCTGCCGGACGTGGACGGCAACGGCATCGAAATTTACCGCGACCGGCCGCGCGCCGAGTGGCGGGACGCGGCCGGCAACTTCCGCATGGATACCCTGCCGCTGGACCTGGACGGTTTGATGCGTGAGCTCCCCGCCGCGGCCTGGACCGGCCTGGCGCCGGCCCCGGTGCTCGGCCACATGCACCTGCACGTGCGGGATATCCCCGAAGCGCGCGCCTTTTACGTGGATGTG
>JAGOBN010000069.1 GCA_017999235.1 Anaerolineales bacterium
AGACGTTCCTCGCCACCTATGGTGACAGCCTCTCCGATGTGCCTATCGATAAAGCCATCGCGCATCACCAGCACCTGGGGTTGACGGCGACGATGTGCGTCATGCACCCGGGTCAGCGGTTTGGCGTCGTGAGCGTGAGCGAGGGGCGGGTCTCCCGGTTTGAAGAAAAGCCCAAGACCAATGCGGACTGGATCAATGGCGGGTTCTACGTCTTCAACCGCCGGATCTTCAATTATCTTGACGACCAATGCGCCTTTGAAGGCGAGCCCCTGGCGCGGTTGGTCGCCGATCGGCAATTGGCCGCCTACCTGCATGAAGGCTGTCATCGCGCCATGGACACCATTCGCGATGTGCAGGCCCTGAATGCCGAGTGGGAAACCGGCCAGGCGCCGTGGAAAACCTGGTAAGCCACCGGAGCAGCCAATAATGCGCATTCTCGTGACGGGACACAATGGTTACATCGGCTCAGTCCTTACGCCCATGCTGGCGGCGGAAGGCTTTGAGGTCGTGGGGTACGACCTGGGCTATTATCGCGACTGCTCGCTGATCCCCGACTCGTTCGCGGGGCCGGAAATCCGCAAGGATCTGCGGGATGTGACGCCGGCGGATCTGGACGGCGTAGAGGCCGTGATCCATCTGGCCGCCCTCAGCAATGACCCGGTCGGCGACCTCAACCAGGACTGGACCGAGGCCATTAATTACCGCGCCTCGGTGCAGTTGGCGGAAGCCGCCCGCGCGGCCGGCGTCAGCCGCTTTATATTCTCGTCCTCCTGCATCATGTACGGCTTGTCAACCGTGGCCACGGTGACCGAGGAAGCGCCCTTGGCGCCCCAGACCGGCTATGCCCGGTCGAAAGTCAACAGCGAGCGCGCCATCCGCGCCCTGGCGGATGAGCGCTTTTCGCCCATCTTCTTGCGCAACGGCACCGTCTACGGCCTGTCGCCGCGCATGCGGTTCGACACCGTCTTAAACAACCTGACCGGCGCGGCCGTCACCACCGGCCGGGTCGTGCTGTACAGCGACGGCCAGCCGTGGCGGCCGGTGGTTCACGTCCAAGATGTGGCGCGGTCGTTTATCCACGTCCTGCGCGCGCCGCGTGAACACATCCACAACCAGGCCTTCAACAACGGGGCCGCACACTTGAACCACCAAGTGCTTGAACTGGCCCAACTGGTGGTGGACGCCGTGCCGCACTGCCAGTTGGAAATCCGCGCTGAAGCGGGCGCCGATCAACGCACCTACAAGACCGACTTCTCCAAGTTCGCCCGCACCTTCCCGGATTTCGAGTTCAAATGGAACGCCCGGGCGGGGGCGCGGGAATTGATCACCGCTTTCCAAGCCTGCGGGCTGACGCTGCAGGACTTCCAGGATCCGCGCTTCACGCGCGTCCGCTGGCTGCGGCAGCTGCTCGCCCAGGGCCGGCTGAACGCCGATCTGCGCTGGCAGGCTTAGGTTGGCCTTTTCACGGGGACACAGACCATGATTGACGGCGTCAAGATCATCGCCCTGCGGCAAATTGTGGACGAGCGCGGCAAGATCATGCACATGCTCAAAGCCACCGACCCGCATTTCACCCAGTTTGGTGAGATTTACTTTTCCTGCGCCTGGCCCGGCGTCATCAAGGCCTGGCATATACACCGCACCATGACGCTGAACAACGCCGTCATCGTCGGGCGGGTCAAACTGGTGCTGTATGATCTGCGCCCGGCTTCGCCCACGCACGGCGAACTGCAGGAGCTCTTCATTGGCGAGGACAACTACTGCCTGGTGCAGATCCCGCCGGGCATCGCCAACGGCTATAAAACCTATGGCGACAAAATGGTGGTCCTGGCCAACTGCGCCAGCGAACCGCATGACCCCGCGGAGATGATCCGCCTGGACCCGTTTACCCCGGAAATTCCGTATAACTGGGCGCTCCGGCAAGGCTAGGCGCGGCCCGGCGGCATAAGCGCATGGCGATCACGACGGGACAGCGGGTATTGGTGACGGGGGGGACCGGGATGGTGGGCGCGCACCTGGTGGAGCGGCTGCTCCGCGAGCGCTGCGCGGTCTGGCTGCTGCTGCACACGCCGGATGCTCTGGGGCCGCGGCTGGCGGCGCACCGCCGGCGCGTGCAAACCGTGGTGGCAGACTTGACCGACCTGGCCGCGGTCCAGGCGGCGGTGCAGCAGGCCCAGCCCGACCTCGTGTTTCACCTGGCCGGCACCCGTTTTAATCCTCCGCCGCCCGAGCCGGGGATCCACTTCCGGGTTACGCTGCTCGGCACCCTGCATCTGCTGGAAGCGCTGCGGCCCTGGGCCGGCGCGCGGCTGGTGTTCACCAGCTCCGCCGCCGAGTACGGCAGCGGGACGCGGTTGACGGAAGCCAGCGCGCTGCGGCCGGCCACCCTTTTGGGCGCTTCTAAAGCCGCCGCCACACTCTTGCTCCAGACCTATGCGCGCCTGGCGCCGGCCCGAGCGAGCGTGATTTTACGGGTCTTCACCCCCTATGGCCCGGGGGAGGCCGCCGGGCGCGTCATCCCCCACACGATCCTGTCCGCGCTGCAAGGCGCCGAAGTCCGGCTCAGCGCCGGCGACCAGCAGCGCGATTTTTTCTACGTCACGGATCTGGTGGAAGCGCTGTGGCTGGCGGCCCAAGCGCCGGTGCCGCCCGGCTCGGTGTTCAATATCGGCTCCGGCATCGGCCGGCCGGTGCGGGAAGTCGCCGCGCTGATCTTACGGCTCATGGGCGATCCCGTCGGCCTGCACCTCGGCGCCCTGCCCACCCGGTCCGACGAGATCATGGAAATGTCCGGCGACATTCAGGCCGCGCGCGCCCAGCTCGGCTGGCAGCCGCGCATCCCTTTGGAGGCCGGCCTGCAACGCACCATTCAGTGGATCACGGACCATCACGCCCTAGCCCGTGAGCTGCGGTGATATAACCCGGCCCGGAAAGGCCCTATCATGCCGAAGTGTCTCGCCTGTCACGCCGCCCTGGTCGAACCTTTTCTGGATTTGGGGCGGATGGCGCTGGCCAACAAATTCTTGAGCGCGGCGGAGCTGACGCAGCCGGAACCGACCTATCCGCTGCGCGTGGGGTTTTGCCGCGCCTGCCGGCATGTGCAGCTTCTGGAGGCGGTGCCGCCGGCGGCCATGTTCACCGATTACCTGTACGTATCCTCGGCCTCGGACACGCTCCGCCGGCATTTGTCCGCCTTAAGCGACACTATCGCCGCTCGGCAGCGGCTCGGCGCGCGCGATCTGGTGGTCGATATTGGCTGTAATGACGGCACCCTGCTCCAGGGCTTCCAGCGCCATGGCGTGCGCACCCTGGGCGTTGATCCAGCCGTCAACCTGGCCGCGCTGACCGCCGCCGCCGGCCTCGACCGGCACATCGGCTTCTTTAACTCGCGCACGGCGGACGAAATCCTGCGCCGCTGGGGTCCGGCGGCCGTGATCACCGCCACGAACACTTTTCCCCATATCCCCGAGCTGTGGGATTTTCTGGCCGGCATTCGGACAGTGCTGGCGCCCACGGGGGTGTTCGTCATCGAAGTGCATTACCTGCTGGACCTGTTGGAGCAAAAGGCGTTTGACACGATCTATCACGAACATGTC
Source organism: Anaerolineales bacterium (assembly GCA_017999235.1). The sequence goes on from JAGOBN010000069.1 coordinate 3,597, forward strand.
TCGTACTGGGCGCTGCAGCCCATGCTGGCGCTCTTCGAACGGCACGGCCTGCAGGTGGTGCATGTCGAACGGCTGCCCATCCATCACGGGCAATTGCGCGTCTGGATTCAGCCGGCCGGCGCGGGCCAGGTGCAGTCCAGCGTCGCCGAATTATTGGCCGTGGAAACCGCCTGCGGCCTGGGCGAGCTGGCTACATTTCAGGCCTTCGCCGCCGAGATCCTGCAGATCAAGGCCGAGCTCCGCCGCGTGCTAACCGACTTGAAAGCGGCCGGGCAGCGGGTCGTTGGCTATGGCGCCCCGGCCAAGGGCAACACCCTGCTGAGCTTCCTGGATATCGGCCCCGATCTGCTGCCGTACATCGCCGACCGCAGCCCTTTGAAGCAGGGCCGCTACACGCCGGGCATGCATATCCCCATTGTGCCGCCGGAACAGCTCTTGGCCGACCAGCCCGACTATGTGCTCGTGCTGGCCTGGAATTTCGTGGATGAGATTGTGACCCAGCAGGCCGAGTACCGCCGCCGCGGGGGACAATTTATCGTCCCCGTCCCGGCTGTCCGAGTGGTTGGCTGAAGCCGGCCGGCCAGCATCATCACCGGGCGCTGCGAGGCGCCCAACGATTGGAGAGCACCCATGCCCAGCGGCGGGACGCTGCAGTCAGTCACTGACGAAAAAGACCACTTTGACCAATTGGCCCGCGAGCGGGAGAACCACCATTTCATCCCGGATCTGCGCCGCATGGGTGATAACGACTATTTCTATTTATCCGCCTTTCGCCGCCAGGCGCTGGCTCAAATCGGCCTTGATCAATATATTGCGTTTGCGCGCCAGTGTGTCACCGCCTATCTGCCGCCCCGCGCCAAAGTGCTGGATTTAGGCTGTGGGAACGGCTGGTTTGCGCTTGAATTAGCGCGTCTGGGTTTGGAAGTGACGGCGCTCGATCTTTCAGAAGAGAACATCCGGCTGGCTCAAGCCGCGCTGCGCGAGGCGGATTTATCGCCGGGCTATGGCAGCGTCGCCTACTATGCCGGCGACATGCAGCAATGGCGCGCGCCGGAGACGGGCTATGCGGCCGCTTTTTTTGTGGGGGCGCTGCATCACCTGGTGGACGTTGAAGCCGTGGTTGTGAGCTATGCCGGCCGGCTGGGGGAACCCGGGTATCTCTGTGCGGCCGATCCCTTCATAGACAACTACCAGGAGCCGGAGGCCCTGATTGCGCTGCTGGTCCGGTTGTGTCTGGCCAGCAGCGGGGCCTGGTATGAGGATCTTCCGCTGCCCAGCTCCGAGGCGCAGTTGGAGGCGCTGCTACAAGACACGCTGCGCGAGTATCGGACCTGGTCCGATAAAAAAGAGGCCGGCAACCAGTCTCCAACCAACAACGCCGCTTCGGGCGCGGAAATCCAGGCCGTGATTGAGCGGCACTTTCAGATCCTGGAGCAGGCCCCGTTGTTCACCGTGCTGCAGCGCCTGATCGGCGGCGTGCGCCTGAAAGATGACGCGCACAATCTGGCTTTTGCCCAAACCTGGGCGTTGCTTGAAAAGACCCTCCAACGCCAACAGATTATGCGTCCCGGAGGGTATATGTTCTGGGGCGTAAAACGCTGAGCGCCCGCGCCGAGAAACCATCGGCCTGGTCAGCGGTGCGAGTCGTCAAAATGCGAGGAGCTGTATGAACGCTTTCTCTTCCGAGCCGCCGGCGGGGCCGCGCCTGACCCCGTCGCAGATCGCCGCCTATGACCGGGACGGGATCATCAAGATCACCCTGCCGCCGGCCGTCAGCCGATTGCGCCAGCAGTTTCTTCAGGAAACGGCCGAGTGGCTCGTGGGCGTGGGGCAGCCGGCCATCGATATAGCCAATTTGCCGGCCCAGCTGGCCCGCCTCGCCGGCCAGGACCGGCCGTTGATCGCGCGGTTATACAAAATTGCCCGCCGGTTTCCGGCCGCTAAACAACTGGCGTGCGCTCCGTTTTTTGTGGCGCTGGCGCAGGAACTGATGCGCACGGCGCTCGTGTCCTGCTGCCATTTCGTCAACGTGCGCATCGACTTGCCGGAAGAAGACCGGTTCCTGCTGGACGCCCACCAGGACTTTCCGTTTATTCAAGGCAGCCTGAACGGGCTGACGGTCTGGCTGCCGTTTACGACCACCCCGCTCCCGATGGGGCCGCCGAGCTGTATCCTCGGCAGCCACCGGTGGGGGATGCTGCCGGTGACCGAATACGGTCCGGCAGAAACCGGCGGCAGCGGCGGCAAATCCTTCCGCATCGCGGATCAGCCCCGTCTGGAAGCCGGCCAGTTTGTCAACTGGGCGGTCGAGGCCGACGAGGCCCTGGTTTTCAGCACCCTGCTCGTCCACCGCAGCGAGCGCAATCAATCTCCCCTGGCCCGGCTGAATGCGCAACTGCGCTTTGATGACGCCTTGGCCGGCGAAAGCTTTGACCGTAACTACCCGGAAGGTCTGTATTTGGGCGACCGCCTCGCTACGACCTATCCGGAGTATATCCAGCGCCCCTGACCCCGCTTCCCAAGGAAAGCCGCCATGCCCATCTCGCCGCCCGATGTCCCTCCGGAGTTGACCGAAAAAATGCTGGCCAGTCGGGAACGCCTGCGCCGCGAGCGGCCGCGCGTTCACCAGAAACTGATGCGCTACCTGGAAGCCGAAAAACAGCCCGGCCAGCGCCAACTGTCGCTCATCGACTTCGCCTATGGCTTTGAGTGCAACTTCACCTGCACGCATTGCTGCGCCGACATCTTCCAGAAGCGTTACCACAATCAGCGGATGCCGTGGGAGCAGGTCAAACACCTCGTTGAGCAGGCCGACGAACTGGGCGTCTTCGTCTTCAGCCTGATCGGCGGTGAACCGCTCGTCTGGCCGGAGCTGGACGACCTCATCGCGCTGATTGACCCGGCCCGATTCCTGATCACCCTGACCACCAATGGCTGGCTGCTGTCGGCCGAACGCGCCGCGCACCTGGCCCGGCTGGGCGTCAGCAAGATCAACGTCAGCCTGGACAGCGGCTTCCCGGAGGAGCACGACGCCTTCCGGATGAAGCCCGGTTCCTATGCCCGGGCGTTGGCGGCCATCGAGAACGGCCTCGCCGCCGGCCTGAATGTGCAGATCAGCACCGTCGTCACCCATCAGAACCTGCATGGCGAGGGCTTCCAGCGCCTGCTGGATCTAGCGCAGCGGCTGGGGGTGAGCCTGGACCTGCAGGTCGCCACCCCGGTTGGCAAATGGCTGGGCAACCAGACCGCTCTGATCGACGCCCACGATGCGGAGTACATGCGCCAGTTGCGAACCCGCTATCCGCTGCTGCGGCGGGATCTCTTTTCGACGCCCGGCGCCCTGGGCGGCTGCCCGGCGGTCACCGGCTCGCTCTACATCATCGCCACCGGCGAAGTGCTGCCCTGCCTGTTTATTCACCTATCGCTCGGCAACGTGCTGAACGAGCCGCTGGCCGCCATTCGCCAGCGCGGCCTGGGCGTGGACGAACTGCGCGAATTTTCCAGCGTCTGTCTGGCCGGCGAAAAATGCGCCTTCTTCGACACCTATATGGTTCCTACATTTAAGGCCTCGACCTTCCCGCTGTCGTTCGAAGACGGCATTCAGAATGTGCGCTGCCCGGCGGCGCTGCCCGCTCCACTCGGAGGCCAATCACATGAGCACCCCCACCAGTGATCCTACCAAATTCGGCTCCGGCATGGATTTCGACCAGGCGCTCTGGGCAGAGATTATTGACCTGGTGACCACCAGCGGTGTGGGGCAGCGGGAGGTCATTGAGAACTTCCCCCTGTTCCTGCGGCGGGTCAACCTGGCAAAGTTCCTGGCGCATGTGGAGATTTTCCAAAAAACCGTCGGCCGGCCCGGCTGTATTGTGGAATGCGGCGTCTTCCAGGGCCTGTCGCTCCTGACGTTCACCAAGCTGGTCGAAATTTTGTGTCCCGGGGACACCCTCAAGCGCGTCATCGGCTTCGACACCTTTCACGGCTTTGTCGGGCTGGATGCTAAAGACGGCCCGCCCAATGCCCGGCGCGGCAAAGTGGTCGGCGGCTGGAACGCCGCCGACTTCCTGCCGACGCTGCAGCGCGTCGTGGAGATCACCCAGCGCGATTCGATGATCCCGCGCTTCCAGCGCGTGGAGCTCGTCCAGGGGGATGTGAAGGAAACCATCCCGGCGTATGTGGCCCGCAACCCGGGGCTGCGGATTGCCCTGCTGCACCTGGACATGGACTTGTATGAGCCGACCCTGTGCGCCCTGCGGCATCTTTACCCGCTGGTGGTGCCGGGCGGCGTCGTGCTGCTGGATGAATACGGCATGGATGGCTTTCCGGGCGAGAGCGCCGCTTTCGACGAGTACTTTGGCGGCCAGCGTCCGGTGCTGACCAAATTCCCGTACATCTCCACGCCCGGCGGCTATTTTCTCAAAGCGGGCTGATGGCTGTCGGACCCGGCCCACAGCCGGGCCATTGGAGCGTCCCATGCGGAAACCATGCCTAATCTGACCACCTCCCGCCAATCCCAAGTGACCCTGACCGAGGCCGGGCACAGCACCACCGTCGATCTGTATTCCCGCGCCGGGCTGGAATTCCTGTCCAACTTGTGGATCAAGGCCGCGGCCGAATTCCGGCTGATGTATGAGCCAACCTGGCTCGGCCGGCCGATCATCCAGTTCCCCACCGACATCGTGGCCATCCAGGAATTGTTGTGGCAGGTCCAGCCGGAGGTGGTGGTGGAAACGGGCGTGGCGCACGGCGGCTCGCTGCTGTTGTCGGCCTCGATTTTGGAACTGCTGGGCCGCGGCCGCGTGATCGGCGTGGACCTGGATATCCGCCCGCCCAACCGAGCGGCGCTGGCGGCGCATCCGCTGTGGCCGCGGCTGCACCTGATCGAGGGCAGCTCCACGGCCCCGGAGGTGTTCGCCCAGGTACGGGCGCAATGCGCCGGCGCCCACCCGGTGCTGGTCTTCCTGGACTCCAACCACACCGCGGCGCATGTCGGCCGCGAACTGGAGCTCTATCACACCCTGGTGACCCCCGGCAGTTATCTGGTGGCGCATGATGGCGCCCAGGCCTGGGTCAGCGATATCCCCTCCGGCAAGCCGGAATGGGGCCAGGATCATCCCCTGGCGGCCATCCATACATTTCTGGCGGCGCATCCTGAATTCCAGGCCGATCCGCACTGGACGCGCTGGCTGATCACGTCGTCGCCCGATGGTTTTTTGCGCCGGCGAACCGATGAAGAATTGGAGCAGCGATGACCCTGTTTGTCACCGGCGCGCAAAGCTTCATTGGCGCCGAACTGCTGCGCCTTGGCCGCCAGGAAGCGCTGGACATCGCCGGGATTGACCTCGCCCCGGCGCGCCCGGGCTGCCAGCAAGCCGACATTCGCGATCCGCACCTCGCCGATCTGATCCCGCCCGGCACGCAGACGGTGATTCACCTGGCTGCCGTCTCGCGCGACCCCGATTGCCGCGCCAATCCCCGCCTGGCTTTCGACGTCAACGTCACCGGAACACTCAACTTGATAGAAGCGGCTAAGGCGCGCCAAGTGCCGCAGTTCATCTTCGCTTCCAGCGAGTGGGTCTACGGCAGCGTCCGCAACGACGAGGCGCAGGTCGAGGACCAACCGATCGATGCCACCCGCCTGCAGTCCGAGTATGCGCTAACCAAACTGGTGGGCGAACAATGCCTGCGCTTGGCGCAGACGGCGGGGCTGCCGGCCGCGACCGTGCTGCGCTTTGGCATCGTCTATGGCCCGCGGCCGGCCAACTGGTCGGCCGTCGAGGCCCTCTTCAACGCCGTCCGTCTGCAGGAGCATGTCCAGGTGGGGAATCGGCAGACCGCCCGGCGCTTTATCCATGTCACCGACATTGCCCGCGGTCTCCTGGCGGCGCGCGGCCGGACCGGCTATGAGGTCTTCAATCTCAGCGGCGACCGCCTGATCACGCTGGCAGAGGTCGTCCAAACCAGCGCCCGGCTCTTGCGGCGCCAGCCCCGGCTGGTCGAAACCAACCCGGCCCAGCTCAGCATCCGCAACCCCGACAACGCCAAAGCGCGCGCGCTGCTCAACTGGCGCCCGGAGATCGATCTAGAAGCCGGGCTGCACTCCCTCCACCTTTATCTGGAAAACCGGAACTAAACCGCTATGCCTGCTGAACACCGTTCGGCGCTGTCCGTCAACCCGGCCGAAGTCCGCAAAACCGTCTTGGGCATGCTGTATCGCGGCCAAGCTTCGCATCTCGGCTCGAATATGTCGGTGATCGAAATGCTGCTGGCCGTCTATTCAGCGGTGGATTTGGACCAGATCCGCCGGCGGGCCCCCGACCGGTCGCGCATCATCATCAGCAAAGGCCATTGCGCGGCCGCCACCTACGCGACCCTGGCCCACGTCGGCCTGCTCGACCCGGAGGCGCTGCAGCATTATCACCAGGACGGCTCCCAGCTGGCCGGGCATGTGAGCCACGCCGTGCCGGCGGTGGAACACTCCACCGGCGCGCTGGGGCATGGCCTATCGGTGGCCGTGGGCTGCGCCTTGGGACTGCGGTCGCGCGGCTGGACCGAAGCCCGGGTCTTCGCCATCGTCGGCGATGGCGAACTGCAGGAAGGTTCGATCTGGGAGGCGGTGATGCTGGCCCGCCAACTCAAGCTCTCCAACTTGATCCTGCTGGTGGACAACAACCGCATCAGCAGCATCACGCGCACCGAACAGGTGCTGGACCTGCAGCCGCTGGCCCGCCGGTTTGCCGGGTTCGGTCACCCGGTGCGGGAGGTCGATGGGCACGACCTGGGCGCCCTCCAGGCCGCCCTGGCCGAACTCCAGCAGGGGGCCGAGGGGGGCGTGGTGATCGGCAATACCGTCAAGGGACGCGGGGTTCCGTTT
>JAGOBN010000070.1 GCA_017999235.1 Anaerolineales bacterium
CCCTCACGCTGCGCCCGGACATCACCTGGAGCGACGGCACGCCCCTGACGGCCGACGACTTCGTCTTCACCTACGACATGGTGATGTCGGAGAAGAACATCGTCCAGACGCGTTACCCCTACGCGGACTTTGTCGCCAGCGTGGAGGCCCCGGATCCGCAGACGGTGGTCGTCAACTTCACTGAGCCGTTTGCGCCGTGGCTGACCCAGATTTTTGACTGGGTGCTGCCCAAGCACGTGCTGCAGCCGGTCTTTGAGGCGGAAGGCACGCTGGACAACGCGGAGTGGAACCGCGCCCCGACCGTCGGCGTCGGCCCGTTTGTCTTCCAGGAATGGGAATCCGGCAGCCACCTGAGCTTCGCGGCCAACCCCAACTGGGTGAATCCGCCCCAGCTGGAGCAGGTCTTCATCCGCATCGTGCCCGATGACGCCGCCCAGGAAGCCGCCATCATCGCCGGCGACACCCACATCGGCATCTTCCTGTCCTCCGACCAGATTGACCGGCTGGAGGCCGGCGGCAATGTCAAAGTGGTGGCCACGCCCGGCGGCTACAACGAAAGCTGGTTCCTGAACGTCAATCCGGCCACCGCCCACCCGGCCATGCTGGATGTGAAAGTGCGCCAGGCCATCGCCCTGGCCACCGACCGCTTCAGCATCGTCGCCGACCTGCTCAAGCCGGAGATCAATCCCGTCAACGCCACCTTCTGGGATAACACCCCCGGCTACGCCGCCGACAGCCTGGAGCCCTACCCCTATGACCCCGAGCAGGCCCAAGCCCTGCTGGACGAGGCCGGCTGGGTGGACAGCAACGGCGACGGCACCCGCGACAAGGACGGCGTGGAATTGGTGCTGCGCTACGCCACCACCACGCGCGAACTCCGCAAGAACGTCCAGGCGGTGGTGCAGCAGCAGTGGGCGCAGGTGGGCATCGGCGTCGAGCTGATCAACCACTCGTCCGATATCTTCTGGAACAACTATAACGACGGCGGCCCGCAGGCCTTGGGCGAGTACGATATCTCCGAATACTCCCAGTCCCCCAACGGCCCACCCGACCCGGAGGCCTCCAACAACTGGCTGTGCTCCGAGGTCACCAGCGCCGACAACCCGGATGGCGCCAACTGGCAGGGCTACTGCGATCCGGCCATGGACGAACTGCTGAAGCAGCAGGCCGTCACCGCCGACCCGGCCGCGCGGCTGGCCCTCTACCGCCAGATCCAGCAGAAGATGTACGACGAAGTGCTGTACATCGGCATGTGGAAAGACCCGGACCTGTGGTCAATCAACAGCCAGCTCCAGGGCGTGGACCTCTCCGGCCCCACCCCGTTCTGGAACGCCAGCGCCTGGTCGGTGGCGCCGTAAGGTAAGCAGTCCCGAGGCCTGCCGGGTCAGCCGCCCGGCAGGCCTCCTTGGCTATGACCACCTATATCCTGCGCCGGCTCCTGCAAGCCATCCCGCAACTGCTGATCATCAGCGTGATCCTGTTCGCGCTGATGCAGGGCTTTGGCGATCCCGTCGCCACCCTGGGCGCGCGCAACCCGCCGCGCCCCGAAGACAAGATCCGCCTGCGCCGGATGCTGGGCCTGGATCAGCCCGTGCATATCCAGTATCTGGTCTGGCTGGTGGGCAATGACTGGCTGAAGCTGGATATGGACGGCGACGGCGTGCCGGAAACGCCCGGCCAGCGCCGGGGCGTCCTGCGCGGCGACTTCGGCAATTCGCTGGTGACGCGCCGGCCGGTGCTGGAGATGATCGGCGACCGCCTGCCCAACACCCTGGTGCTGATGCTGACGGCCGAAGCCGTGATCATTGTGTTCTCGCTGGGAATCGGCATCTTCTCCGCCGCGCGCCAATACTCGCTGGCCGACAACGTCATCACGGCCTTTTCGTTTGTCGGCTTCTCCATGCCGGTGTTCTGGCTGGCGCTGACGCTGATGTACGTCTTCGCCGTCAATTTCCGGCGTTGGGGCCTGCCCTATCTGCCGACGGTGGGCATGTTTGATCCGGCCGTCGGCAAGACGACGGGCGAGCTGCTCCGGCACATGGTGCTGCCGGTGGCCACCTTGTCCATCATCAGCATCGCCGGCTACAGCCGCTTTGTGCGCTCCAGCATGCTGGAAGTCCTCAATCAGGATTACATCCGCACCGCGCGCGCCAAAGGCCTGAGCCGCTCCGGCGCGCTGTGGCGGCACGCCCTGCAGAACGCGGCCCTGCCCTTCATCACCATCATTGGGCTGGATCTGCCGTTCCTGCTGGCCGGCGCGGTGGTCACCGAACGCATCTTCGCTTGGCCGGGCATGGGCCGGCTGTTCATCGACCACACCGAGCGCGCCGATTTCCCGATGCTGATGGGCATCCTGATGCTCATCGCCGCGGCGGTGGTGGTCTTTCAGATCATCACCGACGTGTTCTACTCGTTCCTGGACCCGCGCATCCGCCTCACCTGACTCCATGACCAGCCTGACGCCGTCCTCCGTTGTGGACCTGAGTGAAGACCTGCGCGGGCCGGCCGGCGAGCCGCTCTCGCCCATGGCGCTGGCCCGCCATCGGTTCCAGCGGCACCGCATGGCCATGGCCGGGCTGGTGGTCTTAGGTCTGCTGATCCTGTTCATCACCTTCGGCGGCCCGCTGCTCTCACGCGGCTATTGCGCGCCGCTCAAGCAAACGGTCAGCGGCGAGGCCTGGGCCAACTGCAACGACACCAGCCAGAAACTGCGCGCCCCCTCGGCCGAGCATTTCTTCGGCACCGACGTGATCGGGCGCGATATCTTCGTTCGGACCATTTATGGCGGCCAGATCTCGCTGTTCATCGGCATCGCCGCCGCCCTGATGGAAGTGGTGCTGGGCGCCGTCATCGGCGCGGTGGCCGCCTACTACGGCGGCTGGGTGGACAGCCTGCTGATGCGCTTCACCGAGGCGATGCTCAACATCCCCAGCCTGTTCCTGCTGATCATCGGCGCGCGCTTCTTTGGCAGCGGCCTGCCGAACTTCAACTTGTTCGGGCGCGAGCTGACCGGCAGCGTGCTGGTGATCATCCTGATCATCGGCGCCACCTCCTGGATGTACCTGGCCCGGATTGTGCGCGCCAACGTGCTCACGCTGCGGGAGCGCGAGTACGTGTCGGCGGCGCGCGCGCTGGGGGTCTCCAACCCGCGCATCATCCTGACCCATCTGCTGCCCAACACCCTGGCGCCCATGATCGTCAGCGCCACCCTGGGGGTCGCCAACGCCATCATCTCCGAGGCCTACGTCAGCTTCCTGGGCCTGGGGGTGCAGGGCGCCACCGCCACCTGGGGCAATATGCTGGACGGGGCGTACCAGTATCTGGAGCAAGCGCCCTGGTTATGGTTCTTTCCGGGGACCCTGATCTTGTTGACGGTCTTGAGCATCAACTTTGTCGGCGATGGCTTGCGCGATGCCTTCGACCCGCATCGCGCCGCCGGCGGCTGAGCACGGCGGGCCAGTTGACGGCCGGCCCCTCCGCCTCTATACTGCCCAAACCCTCACGGGCGCCATAAAGTCATAACTCACTCGAAAGAAGGTGATCCAGGCCTGTCTCGCGCAGCGTATCTTCGTTTTTAGTCGAAGCCTATCTAATCGTTCTATATTGAGGAGATCTGCATGAAACGCCAATCCTTGCTCGCCCGGCTGATGGGCGGTCTGGCCGCCGCCAGCCTGCTCCTGGCCGCCTGCGCGCCGGCCGCCACCCCCACGGCCGCGCCCCAGCCGACCGATGTTCCCGCGGCCGCCTTCGAGCCCATGAAAGTGGAAGCCTCGAGCTGCGACTATGGCGGCGAGTTCAAAGCCATTGAGGCCGTGGACGCCCAGACGGTCAAGTTCACCCTGTGCTACCCGGATCCGGCCTTCCTGTCCAAGGTGGCTTTCACCGACTTCGCCATCCAGGACCAGGCTTACCTGGACGCCAACGGCGGCGACTCGCTCAAGATGAGCGAACAGCCCAACGGCACCGGCCCGTACATCGTCAAGGAATGGAAGCGCGGCGAATCCATCACCTTTGAAGCCAACCCCAATTACTGGGGCGGCGCGCCCAAGATCAAGACCCTGATCTTCCGCTGGCAGAAGGAAGCGGCTCAGCGCCTGCTGGAACTGCAGGCCGGCACCGCCGATGGCATCGACAACCCGGCGCCCGAAGACTTCGCCACCATTCAGGGCGACTCCAACCTGCAGCTCATCCCGCGGCCGGCCCTGAACATCTTCTACATCGGCTTCAACAACACCATCGCGCCCTTCGACAACGAGAAGGTGCGCCAGGCCATTGCCATGGGTATTGACCGCCAGCGCATCGTGGACAACTACTACCCGGCCGGCTCCAGCGTGGCCGCCCAGTTCGTGCCCGAGTCGTTCAGCCCCGGCTTTGTGAGCGAGGGCGAAGGCGCCGCGTGGTACGACTACGATGTGGACGCCGCCAAGGCCCTGCTGGCCGAGGCCGGCTATCCGGACGGCTTTGAGGTCGATCTGTACTTCCGCAACGTCGTGCGCGGCTACCTGCCCCTGCCCGACAAGGTGGCGCAGGAAATCCAGGCCCAACTGGCCGAGCTCGGCATCACGGTCACGATCAACGAGAAAGAGTCCACCACCTTCCTGGATGAGGCCTCGGCCGGCGACAAGTACGGCCTGTACCTGCTGGGCTGGGGCGCGGACTATCCGGACGCCACCAACTTCTACGATTACCACTTCGCCAACACCAGCAACAAGCAGTTCGGCGCGTTGTTCGATGATGTGGTGGCCGCCATCCGGGCCGGCGCCCAGACCGGCGATATCGCCGCCCGCCAGGCCGCGTACGTGGAGGTGGCCGCGCTCATCAAGCAGCACGTCCCCATGATCCCGGTGGCCCACGGCGGCTCCGGCGTGGCTTACAGCGCGGCGGTGCAGAACGGCCACACCAGCCCGCTCGGCAATGAGCTGTTCTCGGTGATGGACAACGGCAAAGAGCAGTTCGTCTGGATCCAGAACGGCGAGCCCGGCGCGCTGTGGTGCGCGGACGAGACCGACGGCGAGAGCCTGCGGGCCTGCAACCAGTACTCCGAAGCCCTGCTGGCCTACAAGGTCGGCGGCGTGGAGGCGGTCCCGGCTCTGGCTGAGTCCTGGACCTTCAGCGCCGACCTGCAGGAATGGACCTTCACCCTGCGCTCGGGCGTCACCTTCCACAACGGCGCCACCCTGGACGCCAATGACGTCGTGGCCTCCTTCAAGGCCCAATGGGATGCGACCGATCCGAACCACAAGGGCCGCACCACCACGTTCGAATACTTCACCGGCTTCTTCGGCGCCTTCCTGAACGCGCCCTAGTCAGCCCTAGTTTCGGCCTGTCACGCGGGCGGCGGAGCCAGCCTCCGCCGCCCGCCCCGCCGCTATGACCCAGTTCATCCTCCGCCGGCTGATCTTGCTTATCCCTGTCCTGCTGGGCATCCTGCTGGTCACGTTCGCCCTGACGCGCATGATCCCGGGCGACCCGTGCGTGGCCATGCTGGGCGAGAAGACCACGCCCGAAAAATGTGAAGCCTTCCGCGAGCGCTTCGGCCTGAACGACAGCCTGCCCGTCCAGTTCGGGCGCTATATCGTCAGCCTGGCGCAAGGGGACTTCGGCAATTCGATCTCCAAGGGCCGGTCGGTCAACACCATCCTGCTGGAACGCCTGCCGATGACGCTGGAAGTCACCGTCGGGGCGATGCTGTTCTCGTCCCTGCTCGGCATCACGGCCGGCATCGTGGCCGCCATGCGGCGCAACTCGAGCGCGGATGTGGTGACCATGATCGGGGCCAACGTGGGCGTGTCCATGCCCGTCTTCTGGCTGGGCATGATGCTGGCTTATCTGTTCGCCCTGACCCTGAAAGGCACGCCGTTCTGGATCCCGCCCTCCGGCCGGATGACCGCCGGCCTGAGCCTGCCGCCGCTGATGGAAACCTGGAACCTGACCGATCTGACCGGGCCGGCCCTGGTGCTGGTGACCTTCATCTCCAATACCACCACCCTGCACGCCCTCATCGTGGGCCGCTGGGATGTCTGGCGGGATGCGGTCTGGCATCTGATTCTGCCGTGCATGGCCGTCGGCACCATCCCGCTGGCCATCATCGCGCGCATGACGCGCTCCAGCCTGCTGGAGGTGCTGGGCCTGGATTACATTCGCACGGCGCGCGCCAAGGGGGTCACCGCCCAGCGGGTGCTCTTCCGCCACGCGATGCGCAACGCGCTCCTGCCCGTCATCACCGTCATCGGCCTGAATTTTGGCGGCCTGCTCAGCGGGGCGGTGCTGACCGAGACCGTCTTCGCCTTGCCCGGCGTTGGCACGCAGATGGTGGAAGCTATCCAGGCCCGCGATTATCCGCTGATCCAGGGCTTCACGGTCGTCATTGCCATGGTCTTCGTGCTCGTCAACCTGATCACGGATCTCTCGTATACGTACCTGGATCCGCGCATCCGCCTCCAATAAGCCGCCGCCCGCATGGCCACTCCCACCACTGTCACCGCCCCCGTCGCCACGCTGGAAGCCGAGGGTCTGGCCACCAGCCAGCCGCGCACCCCGCTGCAAGACACCTGGCGCCGTCTGCGCCGGCATCGCTCGGCCCAGGTCGGCGCCCTGATTTTAGGCGTCTTGATCTTGATCGCGCTGTTTGCGGACGTGCTGGCGCCGTACAATCCCAGGCTGATCATCAAGGACGCCACCCGCCGCTCCGCGCCGTGTATCCATGCGCTCGGCTGTCCGGCCGAGCAGACCGAATACCTCATGGGCGTGGACAGCAACAGCCGCGACCTGTTTTCGCGCGTCCTGTTTGGCTCGCGGCTGTCCCTGGTGATCGGGGTGTCCACGGTCACGGTCGCTATTGTCATCGGCACCCTGCTGGGGGCCGTGGCTGGCTATACGGGCGGCTGGCTGGACAACGTCATCATGCGGATCATGGATGTGCTGCTGGCTTTCCCGGCCTTGCTCCTGGCGATCGCGATCGTGAGTGTGCTGGGGTCGGGCCTGGATAAGGCCCTGATCGCCATCAGCTTCGTCTCGATCCCGGTGTATGCCCGCATTGTGCGCGCCAGCGTCCTGCAGGTGCGTGAGATGGATTTTGTATCGGCGGCCCTGGCCCTGGGCGCCTCGCCGCTGGAGATCCTGGCGCGGCACGTCCTGCCCAACGCCCTGACGCCGCTCATCGTCCAGGGGACGCTCGGCATTGCCACCGCCATCCTGGACGCGGCCGCGCTGTCCTTCCTGGGGTTGGGCGCCCAGAAACCGACGCCGGAATGGGGCCTGATGCTGGGCGAGGAAAAGAACAGCATCTTCAATGCCCCGCACCTGGTGTTCTTCCCCGGCATCGCCATCATGCTGACGGTGCTGGCCTTCAATCTGCTGGGCGACGGCCTGCGCGACGCGCTGGACCCGCGCCTGGCCCAGGCGGGCATCAAGCAAAAAGCGTAGCCGGCTATGCCGCGCTTTGTGGCCCGCACCGCCCGCTTTCTGGCCGCGGTGGCCGCCCTGGACCTGGGCGTGGCCGGCCTGACCGGGGCCGCCTGCTGGCTGCTGGGCTGGCGCACCTGGGATCACTACGGTCTGGCGCTCACCGCCGCCGCCGGCCTGACGCTCGCCCTGGCCGGCCCATCGCTCTTCGGCTCCGCCTCCATGCTGGGCAATCCCCTGACTTGGTACGTCCACTCCCTGGCGCCTGGCACCCCGCGTCAACGCTGGCACGCGCTGTTGGATGATTCCAGCGCGGACGCGGTGAGCCTGCCCTTGCTGGCGGCCGCCGCGGCCAGTCTGGGCGCCGCCGGCCTGTGGGTGCTGAGCTGGCCCTGAACGCCGGCGGCGCGGGGTTGCTTCAGCCTCAATCGTCCGACCTGACCGTTATGAACCGATCTCTGGTTTTGACTCTATTTGTCCTGGCCCTGGCCCTGACCGCCTGCGGCGCGCCTCAGCCGGCCCCCACGCCGCAGGCTGGCGCGCCAACCAACATCGCGTCCACCAGCGCCACCCCCGCCGCCAGCGCTTCCCCGGCGGCCGCGCCCACCCGTCCAGCGGCCGCCACCGATCTTCCCGCCACTCCGCTGGCAGCCGCCACCCCCCAGATCTTCACCCTGGCGCTGCCCGCCGCGCCGGCCAGCCTGGACCCGGCCAGCGCCGTTGACGAGGCCGGCCTGCTCATCACCCGCCACCTGTATGAGGGCCTGACGGCGTTTGAACCGGGCGGCACGCGTCCGGTGCCGGCTTTGGCTGAACGCTGGGAGGCCGGCGCGGAGGCCCTGACCTGGACCTTCACTTTGCGCGCGGGCGTCACCTTCAGCACGGGCGCGCCGCTGACCGCTGAAGCCGCGCGTCAGAATGTGGAGCGGTGGCGCACCCGCACGCCGGCCGGCGCGTACGCGTTCTGGCGTCTGATGTTTGGCGGCTTCGCGGGCGAGGCCGATGAGGCCGGCGCGCCCCTGTCGTCCGTGGCCGCCATTACCGCCACCGACGCCAGCACGCTGGTGTTTATTCTCAACCGTCCGGACGCGGCGCTGCCCGGCACCTTGGCCATGCCCGCCTTCGCGCTGGTGGATCCCGCGGCGTGGGCGGCCCCGGGTTTTGGCCAGCCGGGCGCGGCTTCGGCCGGCACCGGGCCGTTCACGCTTCAATCCTGGTCGGCGAATGGCTTGGTGGCGCTCACCCGCCAGCCGGCGTACTGGGGGACACCCGCCCAGCCGGATGGGCTGCTGTTCAAGACCATCCCCGATGACGTCCAGCGCGTGACGGCGCTGCAAGTGGGCGAGGTGGATGGCTTGGCGCGGCTGCCGGCCGCCGACTACGACCTCACGGCGCGCTGGCCGGCTTTGCGCGTGGAGTTTGATCCTGCTTTGGAAGTGTTGTATCTGGGCTTCAACCAGGCGCGCGCGCCGTGGGACAACCTCAACTGCCGGCTGGCCGTGGCCGGCGCGGTGGACCCGGCCCGCTATGCCCGGGAATTTTTCCCCGGCGATGCCGAGCCGGCATTGGCGCTGCAGCCGCCCGCCGTGTGGGGCTACCCGTCGCCCGCCGCCCGGCCGCGCGACGTGGAGACCGCCCGCGCCCAGTGGCAAACCTGTCTGGCCGCGCAGCCGGCCGCTCCCACCGACCTCACGCTCTACGTCCCGCCGGTGCCGCGGACGTATTTGCCCGACCCGGCCGGCCTGGGCGCCGCGGTGCAGGCGGACCTGGCCAGCGCCGGCATCAGCGTCACCGTGACATCGCCGGATTGGACCACGGTCTGGCTGCCGGATGTGCAGGCCGGCCGCGCCGATCTGTTCCTGCTAGGCTGGGCGGGCCTGAACGGCGACCCAGACGCCTACCTCTGCCCGCTGTTCTGCGGCGGCAATGCCGCTTTCAATTCAGATGCGGCCGGCCGGCCGGCGCCCCCGGATGCTTCGCTGGCCGACCTCTTACGCCAGGCCCAAACGGTGACTGAGCCCGGCCGGCGCGCGGCGCTGTATGCCCAGGCACACACGCGCCTGTTTGAGACCGTGCCCGCGATCCCCCTAACCCAGCGGAGAACGGCCTGGGCCTTCCGCGCGGACTTGACCGGCACCATGCCAAGCCCGCTGGATAACGTCTTCTTTGCGCTCCGGCTTATCCCGCCGCCCTGAGCCGCCGGCGCCACAACACCACCACCACGCCCAGCACGACAGCCAACCCCAGCCCCAGGCCGCCGGCCAGCAGCCAGCGGCGGTCCGTGAGATCGGCGGCGGTGGCCTGCGCTTCAAACACCAGGTACGCGGCCCGGTCAATGCTTAACCCAGCGTCGGTTTGCGCGCTGACGTTCAATTCCACGCCATGCAGCCCGCTCTGGGCCGGAGTTAAAGTCAGGGTGGCGCTGTCGCCTTGCACCGTCAGCGGGTAAACGGCCACCTGCCCATCCGGCCCGCGCACCTGGGCCTGGGCGCTGGTGAGCGTGAGCGCCTGGCCGGCCGCGGTGAGTTGAGCGCGCACGGTGACGGCCTCGTTGACCAGCGGCGCCAGTTTATCCAGATCCGCTTGCAGGGCGGCGCCGCCGTTGAACTGCGCGGCCAGGGCATAATCGGCGCCGGCCGCCGGCGTGTCGGCGGTGGTGTGCAGCGCCACTACCCACTGCCCCGCCCGGGGCTGGACAAAGCCATAACCGAGATACACCAGGGCGGCCGGGTCGGTCACGCGGATCTCGCCGTTGACGGCCGGGTCGAGCTGCAGCGTATTGCCGCTGGCGCCGGTAACCTGAGTGGTCAGCGACCGCGACGTGTCATACAGCGCAAAGGTCGCCACGGTCACACCCGGATCAATGTGGATGGTGACGCTGTGGACCTCCCCCGGCTGCAAATGCCCGGTGTACACGCGGGTGAATTGCAGCCCAGCGGCCGGCGGCGCGGCCGGCGGATCATCCGCCTGCCAGAAGTCGCCGGGCGGTGTTTGCAGCAGCGGCAGCACGAATTCGGTGAACACCTCGGGCGCGGCATTCAGGTCGGTGTGCAGC